>DAVZGU010000501.1:0-2017 GCA_052274215.1 Clostridium sp.
TGTAAAGCATTTATATAGCTAGGGTTTGATCGCTAAATGATAAAGCCCTTATTTTTTTGCTCAAAATGAGTTAGTTAAATCATCTCCTGCGGAGCTGCAATTATAGTATTGATACCACTAACTAAGAGAGGGATAAAAATGGCAAATGATAAAATGAAAAAAGGAAGCAAAACAGTAGATCCAATAAAAAGTAAAAGAGAAATTCAGACAGGAAAAAATTATATAGAAAATCAAGAATTAGGCGATGACGAAAATATATTTAAGATAGAAGAATGAGTTTAAGTCATGTTCTTTAGGTTGCTCTAGCTACTGTGATTTAAGAAGGATTAATCCTTAAAGCACATGACTTTCGGTCATAGGTATTTATACCTTAAATCCACCTACTTTAGTAGGTGAGTAATTTAACAGAAGGAGAGCATTATGAAAAAGTTTTTATCTAAGCGATTGCTGTTTATCTTACCTGGAGTTGTGGCATATATACTTAATAAATATGCACAGAATCATCTGGATTGGGCGGAACAATACAGTAGGTCAGTATATCTGATGTTCTCTAATGCAGTGGGATTTTTACCTTCCCTAGTAAAATTTTCTATTAGTGAATGGCTGGTGGTAGTGGTTTTGTTGTTTTTTATATCATATATTGTTTATTATGTGTGCAAGGTTATCATAAGTAAAGGTGCGCGTAGGATGGTAGTTTATCGTGGTACTATGGAAATAGTTGCGATGTGTAGCGTGATATATTTTTGTTTTACTGTTTTGGGTGGATTAAATTATCATAGGTATTCTTTCTTATCTTATACCGAATATCATGAGGAGAACTACAGCGAGGAGGAACTGGTGAAATTGTGTAAATCACTTGCCGATGAAATGGGACAGGCAAGAGAAAAATTAGGGGAAGATAATGACCTCATGCTTCAAGCACCATATGATTTTAATTATTATGCACAACAATCCGTGTTGTCGATACAAATGTTGGCAAAGAAGTATCCTATTTTGGAGCATTCTTTATATTCAACACCAAAACCAGTGGTAATGTCAAAACTGATGTCTCGTGCGGGGATACAAGGTAATTTTTGCCCTTTTACTTTGGAATCTAATATCAATGTTGATATGCCAGTTTTCATAATGCCTGCTGCTATGACACATGAACTGGCACATCAGTGTGGTTTTATGCATGAGGATGAGGCAAGTTTTATATCTTATCTGGCATGCAAGCAGCAGGATGATCCAATGATACTTTACAGTGGACTTTTTATAGCGTTTGATCATTCTATATCTGTGCTAAAGAAAGTTAATTCGGATAAGGCATCAGAGATAATGTCCAGTCTGTCCAAGACGGTGCAGCATGACATAGTACAGCATGAGCAATATTGGGGCAAGTATGAGGGGATTATTTCAAATATTTCAATTATTGTCAATAATGTCTATCTGAAGGCGAATAACCAGACAGACGGTGTGAATAGCTATGATAAAATGGTGAATCTGTTGCTGGCAGAGCAGCGATATAAACTGCCGAGAACGTCCGTAGGTTTGTGTAAAATAAAATAGACAAGACAAATTATAATTGGAAATTGGGTAGGTTTGCCTATCCCATCCAAAAGGTAAGTTAGGCGAATGGCATACCCGTTGAAGGTGTTTTTTTACCTTTTTTTAAATATCTGAAAGTTACACAATGTATACAGTTGAAGAAGTTCACAAATCGTCTCTATACCCCTATATTTAATAACTGTTTTATTGTATCAGTGTCCTGGAAATATATGTCTCAACGTGGTAAATTTACGCTTTGCGGTTACTACCCCCTAAAGGGATAGTGTTTTTACGCCCATTTTATAAAAGCAGCCCCCTTAAATAAGAATTATTCATGTTGGATAAGCTTATTTAACGACATTTCAGAAGGAAAGTCTCCCACTTCTACAAGTGAGAGTTACATGCCCTAACAAATAGAAAACTTCATTGGGAGTATAAATCTCCTTCTGAAGTCGTCAATGCAGCTTCTACGAAGCTGTTGCAGCTCCGC
>DAVZGU010000502.1:0-2015 GCA_052274215.1 Clostridium sp.
CCTATCACTACTAGCAACGCCGCTATTGCTATTATTCCTATAATTGTTTCCATATATTAACGCCCCTTTTTACCCCTTGTAATAATTGAATATTAAAATTATGCTCACAATATTAACGAAAAAACGCTCTGCAAATCACATATCACTTTTTAAAATAATAAAAAGCACTGCACTATTTGAATAATGCAATACTTTATTTGTTATTTTTTGTTTACCGACGAAGTGAAGACCTCATCATCTTTAAAGGCGTCAGCCATATAACTTAAACCCCTACCCATATTGGACCCCATATCTTTATTCTCTTCTTGTGGGTCGCTTAATTTCTTTTTTTCATTCAACTCATAACAAGTATTACACACATATTTATCTGAAATAAACTTACCTAAGGAAAAACCAATTTCTACCCCACAAATAGCACATTTTTTTGACATATAAAATCGCCTCATTTTTCATATTATTTCATAGCTTCATACCAATATATTCCTACTTTTCAATATTATACTCTCATGTCAAATGTTTTACAACTGCAGGAGTAAATATTAATATATTTACTCCTGCAATACCTAGGATTTCTAAGTAATTCAAATTTTTAATATTTATTTGCCCTCATTATCATCATTCTTAATTACAGCTTGTGCAACAATTACATCTTGTCCGTTAAATGTACATGAAGGAGATTCATATAACGTATAACCTTCATCAAGTAATTCAGAAATCCTCTTACAAAAGTTCGCATCATCTTTTCCGGTAATCAATCTGTATCTAAGCTTTTTCTCCATTTTAAATACCCCCTTGTATCAATTAATCATTCTTGAATAGTGCATCAATCGTAGATATATAATTGATGCACTATTCAAGAATATTATGTCATAACTATATCTATATTTTTTATTAGTCTCCTTTTTCAACAATAACTATTGTATAAATATTACCCCATCATTTGCCACTATAAAATCAGTTATGCCATTTGTAATTTTGTCTATTTGCTCATAATCTAAAGTGTCCGGAGTATCTGTGGGTTTATGGACTAAATTCTCTATATTTTCTTGTACTATAAAAATACTGGGAATCCCCATAGATTGAAAATTGACATGATCACCTAAACCATGCACCACAGTATCTGCAAATCCAATGTTATCCTTTTTAAAAGTAGTTTTTACTGCTCCATATAACTTATTGGAAAGCTCATTCTTATTATTTAGAGCAAGTTTTCCTCCATTTTTAGCTCCTATACAATCTATATTAATGTTATAGAAATTATATTTAGTAGATGTAACAGCATTGACAAAAGCTTCACTCCCCTTTAATCCAACTTCTTCTCCATTAAAGGCACAAAAAATTATATCCGTATCAAATGGCTTTACCGTAGATTTCTCTTTTACTTTATGGGCTATTTCTACTAAGGCTGATACCCCTGAAGCATTATCTAATGCTCCCCTAATAATTTTTCCATCCACATATCCTAAATGGTCAAAATGAGCTGATACCACTACTGCATTTTCACTTTTTTTACCTTTTATAACTCCTACAACATTATTAACCATTTTAAGTTTAGTGTTATTTTGTTCGCCTCTATAACTGCTGTTAACTCCCAGATAATATTTTTGATAATAACTATCATCAAAAAAAGGGTCTAATCCTATGTCTTTAAAAGTTTTCTCAATATATTCTCCAGTTTTTTCATTTCCTTTTGAGCCAGTTAATCTCCCCTGAAACTCATCTGAGCATAAAGTAGCAACTGTTTCTTTAATAGTTGGAATCTTTACAGGAGTTTGAACCTGAGATACTTGTACTGATTGTCCACTGTTTCCAGTAGTTGCTTTAGAATTTTGGCTAACTTTTGGAGAAGAACAAGCTGAAAAAGTTAGAACCATGGCTAATATAAAATTTAATTTTAGTATATGCTTCATATGAATTCCTCCTAACAGTTTTATATCTATAATTCTTTCCACTATTATTATGGCTATTCAATGATTCTGTAAATATCCCTCAAAAGAAATTTTATAATTTTTAAG
>DAVZGU010000503.1:0-2001 GCA_052274215.1 Clostridium sp.
ATTACGCAAATGATGCGATGTACAATGATTTAAACCAAAATCAAGAAGATTATCGAGAAGCCTTAAAATATTACTTTGACTCTATTATGGGACCCTTTAAACCTTATGTATTAAAAGCTATAGATAAAATAAAGGACCTTCCAATAGATATAATATGCCCAGGTCATGGTCCTATTTTAAGAGAAGATCCCTTAAATATAGTAAATCAATACAAACAGTGGAGCCTTCCAGAAAAATCAGACCAAAGCGAAACAGAGGTTACCTTATGCTACGTTTCAGCTTATGGCTATACTGAAACTGTAGCTAAAAAAATAGAAGAAGGTATAAAATCCAATTGTAATTTCAAAGTTAACATGTATGATGTTATCTATCATGATATGAATGATATTTTAAGCAGCATAGATAAATCTGATGGAGTAATTTTTGGTTCTCCTACAATAAATGGAGACGCTCTAAAACCAATATGGGATGTTTTGGTGAATTTAAATCCTATAGTTCATGGTGGAAAAGTAGCTTCTGCATTTGGTTCTTATGGTTGGAGTGGTGAAGCTGTTCCAAATATAGAAGATAGATTAAAACAAATTAATCTAGATTTATATCCTTCTATGAAATTTAATTTTAAACCCTCTGAAAAAGATTTAAACTTTGCATTTAAATTTGGAGAAAGTTTTGCAGAGAAAATAGCTGAAAAAATCAAAATGAAAAACTGCCCTACTAAACCTTCTACAGAGAAAAGATGGAAATGTGTAGTTTGTGGCGAAGAATTTGATGGAGAAAAGCCACCTGAAATATGCCCTGCTTGTGGTGCAAGTGCTGATCAATTTATCCAAGTATCAGAAGATGTAATTACCTTTAGTTCTGATAAAAAAGAAAAATATTTAATTATTGGTAACGGCGCTGCTGGATATTATGCTGCTGACGCCATAAGAAAAAGAAATAAACAATGCGTTATAGAAATGATATCTAATGAATCACAATTAACCTATTACAGACCTTCAATTTCCGATGGCATAAGTGAAGATCTTAAAGACGATACTTTCTACCTTTCTCCAAAAGAGTGGTATGTGGATAACAATATAAAACTTACCTTAGGAGTGCAGGTTCAAAGCTTAAACCCTGAAGAAAAGCAAATATTACTTGAGGATGGTACAGCTATAAGCTATGATAAATTAATATTAGCAAATGGGAGTAAAAACCATATGATTCCTGTAGAAGGAGTAGATAAACAAGGAGTATTCACGCTGCGAAGTCTAAAGGATTTAGAATCTATTAAGAATAAGATGAAGACCTCAAAAAGCGTAGTTATTGTAGGTGGTGGACTTTTAGGACTTGAAGCTGCATATGAAATAAAAAAGGCTGGCCCTAAAGTTTCCGTAGTGGAATTTAGTGATTCCCTACTTGTTAAGCAATTAGATAGTGAAGGTAGCCTTATACTTAAAACTGCAGTTGAAGATGAAAATATTGAAGTTATATTGGGAGATTCAGTAAACCTTATAAACGGTGAAAACTGTGTTACATCAGTTACACTCAAAAGTGGAAAAACAATAGATGCAGACTTAGTACTATTTTCAACAGGTATTGCACCAAATAAAAACATAGCTGATAACACTAATATAAAAACTAACAGAGGCATACTAGTCAATGAAAATATGGAAACCAATATTAATGGCATATATGCCTGCGGTGACATTGCAGAATTTGAAGGCACCGTATATGGAAATTGGCCTGCCGCTGTAGACATGGGTAAAATTGCGGGTATAAATGCAGTAGGAGATAATAAAGCCTATGTGCACGCACTTGGTGTTATATCCTTTAACGCTATGGGCCTTGAACTCTTATCTGTAGGTGAGATTTCAAAGAATCAATTTAAAGCTATTAGCTCGAAAGATAGTGAAAATAACCTATACAAAAAATTATTCTTCAATAAGAACATCCTAACCGGTGGAATTATAATTGGAGACAACAAATCCTCCGCCAAACTAATAAGTGACATTGAGAAGT
>DAVZGU010000504.1:0-1998 GCA_052274215.1 Clostridium sp.
AAATTTTAATCTTAACTTCGTTTTATACATTATATGTAATGGCAAATATAGCAACTTGCAATATGTTTATATTCTTATATTAATATATTACGATATAAATGTCAATATACTCGCAAAAAAATTATTCGAAAGCATAAGAAAGGACTATATTAATTTTTCAATTAATATAGTCCTTAAATTCGCAAATATCTATTTGAATCTCATTCCTCTACTATGACGATTTTTACGTCTGTTGATAGAAGAAATTAATAATACAATTAATGCTATAACTACAATTAGTATAATGGAAGCTGCAGCGTAAATAATTATATTATCTTTAATAAGAGCAGATTTTGAAATCATTGGATATAATTTATAGCTCTTTTCAGCATCTTTTTGTTTAAAAACTAATGTCCCAACAGAAGTCTTTTTATTAAGTTTCCATGCATTTGTGAGAGAAACATTAGCGGAAGATTGTGGTGCAACATCATTTTTATAAAAAGTCACATCTTCTTTTGACTCTAATGGCACATCAATTGTCTTTTTAGGTCCTATAAATGGAATAACATTATATGGTACAGAAATTGTTTTGATTGCAGTATCTTTTTTATTAAGTACTTCTTTTTTTGCAGTAAAACTAAAGTCAATTAGTTTTTGCATATCTTCAAATACCTTTGTATCTTTTGCATCATTCTCAGAATTCATAACAACACCTATAATATGGCGACCGTTACGTTCATACATAGAAACCAGGCATCTTCCAGCCTTTGCTGTAAAGCCAGTTTTACCACCTACATTACCTTCTATGCCAAGAAGTTTATTCCTATTTGTAACAGTAGCTTCGACTCCCTTAGCAGATTTTATTATACTTGTTTTTTTACCCATAGACGTTTTTACCCAATCATTTTTATACGCAGCTCTACCTAAAAGAGTTAGATCATAAGCAGTTGTATAATGTTGATTATTTTTATCATCCAAACCATTAGGTGTGATAAAATGAGAGCCTTTCATTCCTAGCTTAGTAGCCTTGTCATTCATCATTTTAGCAAAATTAGTTGGATTTTGACCAACGTTATCGGCAATCATATAAGCTATATCATTTCCCGAATAAAGAAGAAGTCCATCCATTACGTTGTCAGCGGACATTGTATCTCCAATTGCTACAGGCTGTACATTTAGATTATAAGAGTAAGGTGGTTGTTCTTTTGCAGTTTTTGTATAATTTAAATCGTCTGTTGATTTTTTATTTTCAGCTAGTAGCAAAGCTGTAACAAGCTTTGTAATGCTTGCTGGGTACATCTTATTATCAATGTTTTTGGTGTAAATAATTTCGTTAGTATCCATATCTACAGAAATGGCAGCTTTACCAAGTAATTCTGGTGGGTTAACAGCAGCTAAAACGGTTGTAGAAAAGATTAAAGTAAACACTAGTGTAAATAATAAAAGCCGATTTTTTCTTTTCAATTTTCATCTCTCCATTTGTATTGAATTTTATCTTTATCTATTGATAATTATAAAGCAAGTATATCATTTTAGGATATTAAGAACAAGTTAATACAATGATAACATTTTATTTGAAATTTATTATGTTTGTTATGAGAGAACCAAAATACAGAAAGGTTTGGTTTATTATTTTAGTATCTTGGTATATTATATAAGTAGGTTGAATCAGGAGGTAATAGATATGGTGAATAAGCTAGAAAAAATATTTAAAAATAGAGATTCTAAGGTTATTGGAGAATTTAAAGAAAGTGCAGTTATGATATTACTTACGGAGGATGCAGAGGAATTATCTATTATATTTGAAGTGCGTGCACATAAATTAAGAAGCCAGCCAGGTGATGTTTGTCTTCCAGGTGGGAAAGTGGAACTAGATGAAAATCCAAGGGAAACTTCTATAAGAGAAAGTATGGAAGAATTAAATTTGAAAAGAGATCAAATTGAAATTATAGGGGATATGGATTATTATATAAGCCCTTATGGTAACTGTCTATATGCTTTTGTAGGCAAACTAAAATA
>DAVZGU010000505.1:0-1996 GCA_052274215.1 Clostridium sp.
ATGCAGCTCTAGCCAATATACTCATATCATAAGGCGTAGTATAATGATTGGGACGCGAAAGCCCATTAGGAGTTACAAAATGAGTTCCTGTCATATTCAATTGGGCTGCCTTATCATTCATCGTTTTCTCAAAGTTTGTACAATTTCCTGAAACGTTGTCTGCAATCATACAAGCCAGATCATTTGCTGAAAACAGTGACAGTCCATCCATTACGTCAGCGGCTGTCATGGTTTCATCAAGTCCAATTGGATGAAAATTGACATTTAATGAATCCGCAGGCTGAATTTTTGCACTTTGCGTATATTTTATTTCATCAGTTTTTCCCCTGTTCTCAGCGAGCAATAGTGCGGTCATTAGCTTTGTTGTACTTGCTGGGTACGTTAGCTTATCAACATTTTTCGCGTAAATTATTTCACCAGTTGCAACATCTACAGTGATGGCTGCTTTCCCATATATTGTTGGTAAACTAGTAGTGCCATTACTACTAGCTGCGAAAACATTTAAGTTCATAGAAAATACTAGAAATAAAACAACCAGAATAAAATTTTTTTTATGTTTCAACTTTCATCTCTCCATTACTTTAATTTATTTGTATGCATTATAAAATACAATTGAAAATAAGACTTTTCAACAGATAATATTTGATTGTATAAAGGAATATTATAGCACATATATGGTTATTAACACATTGCCATTTTAATCCTGTTTCATAAATCAACTTTATTTTTCTGTTAAAATAAGCAATGCGCGCCTAGCGAGTTTCGCAAAATAATTTGCGCTTGGCAGAATTGCCGCATCATCTACTGTAAATTTAGGATGATGAAGTGAATATGACACACCTGTACCAATATTTACAAATGCACCCGCTATTTGCTCCTGATAATAAGCAAAGTCTTCACCAATTAAGGTTTGAGGAAGTTGCTTAATAACATATCCCTGTTCTTTTGCGACGTCTAATGCAACAGACGTCCACTTTGCTGTGTTATTTGTTGCTGGCGGTCCGCAATACCATTTAAACTCAGCAGTTGCACCAAATGAATCAGCCATTCCTTTAACTATTTGCATCATTTTTTTAGGAACAAACTCACGTGTTTCAGCCTTAAGCGTTCTTACAGTTCCTTCAATATAAGCTGTAGTCGGAATTACATTCCAGGTATTACCACTCTCCATGTGAGTAACACTGATGAGTACTTGATCAAATGCACTAACATTACGACTAACAATTGTTTGTAATGCTGTAATTATATGAGCCGCAACAATAATCGGATCTATTCCCTTTTCCGGCGATGACGCATGTGTCCCAGCACCTGCGATTTCAATTTCAAAGCGATCAACTGCTGCAGTCAAAGATCCCACATTTGTTCCTAAACTGCCTACTTCTAAATCTGGTGAGCTATGCAATCCAAAAATTGCATCAACACCTGATAGGACTCCGCTTGCCAAAATATCTTCTGCACCCTTTCCTATTTCTTCAGCTGGTTGAAATATAACCCGTACCGTTCCAGCTAATGTTGATTCTTGTTGTTTTAATAAGTAAGCTGCACCCAAAATAACAGTTGTATGAAAATCATGGCCACAAGCATGCATTTTTCCAAAAACTTCAGACTTATAATCTAAATTTGTTTCTTCAATAATAGGCAAAGCATCAATATCGCAACGAATTGCAATAATAGGCCCTTCCTTAAATCCTTTTATTTCTGCAACTAGCCCTGTTACAAGTGGTAGATCAAGTACATGAATTTGAGCTTCATTTAATAGTTTACGTAAAGTCTGCGTTGTTTTAAACTCCTCTTTAGCTAACTCCGGATGCTTATGAAAATTATGACGTATCTCTATAAGTTTTTCTTCCAAATTATTAACAATTTTTAATAACATCTCATTCTTCATAAAATTATACCCCTTAAATTTATTTGAACACACTTACCATAATTCTATTATATTAATAAAGAAAATGAGATACAACCACTCCCGTTAAAGATTATTTTTAAGCGACTG
>DAVZGU010000506.1:0-1994 GCA_052274215.1 Clostridium sp.
GTCGGCAGAGATACTAACATACATAAACAATGGAAAATCTGTTTCTATTGTAGCAACTCATGATAGAGAATTAGTAAATATTCTAAAAGAAAATTATGAATTTTATTATTTTAGTGAGAAGGTTGATACGAGTAAGGGATTAAGTTTTGATTATAAGCTGAAAAAGGGAGTTTCCCAAACAAGAAATGCTATAAAACTTTTAGAGTACATGGGTTATCCAAAGAAAATAATAGCTAGATCCTTTAAAAGAGCTGAGACCATAGAAAAATTATTATAGTAGCACCGCAGGTGATGATATAACCCAGGGAATGTAGACTAGCTACATCTTTACTATTGGCTATACTTAGGGTAATATAGTTTTAGATATTTATATATTTTATACTGAAAAAGAAGGGCAAGGAGGATTTATTGTGAATTTAAATATAGTTTTATTTCAACCGGAAATTCCACAAAATACAGGTAATATAGGAAGAACTTGCGTGCTAACTGATTGCAAACTTCATCTTATAAAACCTTTAGGATTTAGTTTAGAGGAGAAGCAACTTAAAAGGGCGGGACTTGATTACTGGCCTTATTTGAATTTAGAGATACATGATACATATGAAGCACTTAGAGAAAAATATAAAGAGTCAACTTTTTACTATTCTACAACAAAAGCTTCAAAATTCTATTCAGATGTAAAATATAAAGAAGGGGATTTTATAATTTTTGGTAGAGAGTCATCAGGACTTCCAGACGATGTTCGTGGTAGTGATCCTGAAAGGTGTATAAAAGTGCCTATGATAAATAGTACAACTAGGTCACTTAATCTTTCCAACACAGTAGCTATTGTGACATATGAAGCGCTTAGGCAAATAGGATTTAAGAATATGAAATAAGGTGCGTAGCAATTAACAACTGTTATATCCCCAAGAGGCAAACAAGGAGATAGGAATGGAAAAGATTAAAATCATAACAGATAGTACGTGCGATTTAAACAAAGAAATTATTGATAAGTATAATATAGAAGTTTTACCACTACTCGTGAACATAGAAAACAAGACTTATAGGGATGGCGAAGATATTAATCTACAAGAATATTTATATAAAATGAATAATTCGGAGCAGTTTCCTATGACCACTCAGGTAAACCCACATAGATTCTATGAATGCTATAAAAAATATTTAGATGAGGGATATAAGATAGTTTCTATTCATTTATCTTCAAAAATGAGTGGGACTTATCAATCTTCATGTATGGCCAAAAGTATGTTACTTACAGAAGATATTATCACAATTGATAGTTATAATGTTACATCAGGTCTTGGAATTTTGGTTTTAAAAGCCTGTAAATTAAAAGAAGAGGGATGTAATATATTTGAAATAGAAGAAAAAATTAAAGAAACAATACCTCATGTAAAAAGTGCGCTTGCTTTTGATTCGTTAAATAATTTAGTTAAAGGTGGTCGATTGTCTAAAACTGCTGGAGCTATAGGCGGGCTACTCGGGATAAAATTAATTTTAACTGTAAAAGATGGTGAAATGGCCGTAATAGATAAAGTTCGTGGAAGCAAAAAAGCAATAAAAACTATCTTGAAAAATTTAGAGGAAACAGGGACTAAAAGTGGAGAGACAAGTATTTTATTGCAAGCTAGTGACAGAGATATTCTAGCGAGTTTAAGATCTCATATGAGTGAACGTGAAATGGATTTTATAGAATGCTCGGTTGGATGCGTTGTGGGGACACATTCTGGTGAAGGTGCCTGTGGCATTTTTTACGTTGAAGAATATTAAAATTTCTACTAAGTGAATAAAAAAGTGAGGAGGTAAAGAATATGGAACATATTTATGACACTATAATTATTGGCGGCGGACCTGCAGGATTATCTGCTGGCATTTATGCATCAAGATCAAAAATGGACACTTTAATTATTGAAAGAGGAGAGTTTGGTGGGCAGGTTGCTACAACTAATGAAATAGATAATTACCCAGGCTCCATTGAAGATTGTACAGGA
>DAVZGU010000507.1:0-1992 GCA_052274215.1 Clostridium sp.
TTTTTTACACTGTGCGCAAGCATTATATAGCATCCAGTTATCGATTTCTACCATTTGTAAGTGGTAAACTAAAACCATGAGATTTAGGAAAATAAGAACCCTGAATAATTTCCAATTAACCACAAAAACAAACATCTTTTCTGTACAATGGTATTGAAGAGGTGATGAGAATTGAAAAGATTGAAGGGATGGGAATTGTTTGGTGAAATTAAAGAAATGAAGAAGAGAGGATTTAATAAATCTCAGACATCAAGAAATTTATCGATTGATTTTGAAACAGTATCAAATTATTGGAATATGACACCTGATGAGTATGCTAAATTACTGGAAAAGAGAAAAAATAGGGTTAAAAAGCTGGACCAATATGAGCGGGCCGAGCATGATATTCCCAAAATAAAGCATATACGGCAGCATGAAGCAGTTGAGGATCTTCCAATGGGATATCAAGCGCAAATAGATTTTGGACAAATATGGCTTAGGACAGATAAGGGAAATAGAATTAAACTTTACTGTTTCACGATGGTTCTTTCCCACTCAAGATACAAGTTTGCATTGTGGATGGACAGGCCCTTTACAACCGTTGATTTTATAGCAGCTCACGATATGGCTTTTAAACACTTAGGAGGTATGCCTATTGAAATTGTATATGACCAAGACCGACTTTTAGCTGTGGATGAAAACTATGGAGATATCATATTTACTAAAGAATTCCAAAAATACATAGACATAATGAAATTCAAAGTATACTTATGCAGAGGATTTGATCCAGCTAGCAAGGGCCGAGTTGAGGCTGTGGTTAAATTTGTTAAATATAACTTTGCCGAACATAGAATTTTTTCTGACATCGCTACATTTAACGAAGAGTGCCAATCATGGCTTGATAGAACAGGAAATGGAAAGATACATGGAACAACAAAAAAGATACCAAAAGAAGTGTTTGCTCTAGAAAAGGAACATCTTCTTCCGATACCTAATGTGGTTAATGAATTAAAATCTAATACAAGTTTAACCTATGTTGTAAGGAAAGACAATACTATTTTATATAAACAAAATAGGTATGGCGTTCCTAAAGGGACATACTCACCAGGCAAAAGAGTTAAGCTTGAAATAGACAGTGATTTGGTAATAATCACTGATATAGAAACAAAAATATTGATTACAAAACATAAATTAAGCAAAGAAAAAGGTAAACTGATAAAGATGACTCATCCAGAAAGAGAGAGGGATACAAAACTCGAAGATATGTATAATGAGGTTTTAATTCTACTTGGCGGTGGTGATGATTCAATACAGTTTTTAAATAAAATAAAAGAGCTAAAACCCAGATATATTAGGGATCAACTAAGTGTTATTAAAAAATCTGTTGTAGCTACTTCAGCTGGGATAATAAAGGACTCTTTGGATTACTGTATTAAACGAAATTTATTCAGTGATACTCTTTTTAAGGACACAATATTATTTATGAAGGATAAACAAACGACGTGTGAAAATGTTAAACAGCCTCAAATCAATCCTATCCCTAAAAAGTATAGAAATATTAAGACTCAGGTTAGAGACACCAATGAATACAGGCAGGCAATGGAGGGATAAAAAATGAGTAGAATAGAGGATTTAAAGCAATATGGACAAACCCTTAAGCTTTACAATCTATGCGAGTGTGTAGAGGCATTAATAAAGGATGCGGAGCTTAAGGATAGCTCTTACCAAGAATTCTTGGAAACAGTACTTGATGGAGAAGTAAAGACTAGAGAAAAAAGGGCACAAGAGATACGTTTAAAGAATGCCTGTTTTCCAGCTCTAAAGACTTTAGATAACTTTGATTTTGATTTTCAAAAATCAATTTCTAAGAAAAAAATCCATAGACTTCTTGATATGGATTGGATAGACGACATCTTCAATTTAATTTTTTTGGGGCCGCCAGGCGTAGGGAATTATGAAAAGTTTTTGTTTATGGGAAGAAATAAGCTTATATGGCTGTATTATTAGCTTATG
>DAVZGU010000508.1:0-1977 GCA_052274215.1 Clostridium sp.
ATAAGTAAGACACTTAAGGGACCTATACTTTGTTTGGTAGGGCCACCAGGAGTTGGAAAAACATCTATAGCAAAGTCTGTTGCTAATGCATTAAATAGAAATTTTGTTAGAATGTCACTGGGTGGAGTAAAAGATGAGGCTGAAATAAGAGGACATAGAAAAACTTATGTGGGAGCAATTCCAGGTAGAATTATATATGCCATGAAACAAGCCGGATATAGAAACCCATTATTCTTATTAGATGAAATTGATAAAATGAGCGGTGATTCTAAGGGTGACCCGGCAGATGCGCTTTTAGAAGTTTTGGATAGTGAACAAAATGCAACATTTAGGGATCATTACCTAGAATTAGATTTTGATTTATCGAAGGTTTTGTTTATAACTACTGCAAATAAATTAGATACTATTCCAAGACCATTATTAGATAGAATGGAAGTTATTGAGGTATCAGGGTATACTTCAGAAGAAAAATTCCATATCGCTAAAAATCACATTATTCCAAAGATGTTAAAAGAGCATAATATGGATGATGATAAAATAACTTTTACCGATTCCTCGGTGAATTGCATTATCGAAAATTATACTAGGGAATCAGGGGTTAGAAATCTTGAAAGAAAAATTGCTTCAGTTATAAGAAAGGCAATAACTGAAATGGTAGAAAAGAGTAAAGAAAATGTTAATGTTACAACTGCACATGCTAAACGATATTTAGGGCCAGTTTTATATACCTATGATAAAGCTGACGCGGAAGATGGAGTAGGAGTTGTAACAGGCCTTGCGTGGACAGAGGTTGGTGGGGTTACCTTGCCTGTAGAGGTAAGTGCTATGGATGGAACTGGTAAGCTTCAACTTACCGGTCAATTAGGAGATGTTATGAAGGAATCTGCTAAAGCTGGATACAGCTATGTTAGAGCTAATGCAGCCAAATATAATATTGATAAAGACTTTTATAAAAATAAAGACATTCATATTCATGTACCAGAGGGAGCGGTGCCTAAAGATGGACCATCGGCCGGGGTAACTATGATAACTGCAATGGTATCTGCCTTAACTAACAGAAAAGTAAGACATAATGTAGCGATGACAGGGGAGATTACACTTACAGGAAGAGTGCTGCCTATTGGTGGACTTAAGGAAAAATCACTAGCTGCTTATAGGGCAGGAATTGATACAATTATAATACCTAAAGATAATGAAAAAGACATACAAAAGATACCAAATAGTATTAAAAATAAACTAAAATTTATAATTGCAAGTAAAGTAGAACATGTGCTTGAAAATGCATTAATTGGAGAGATAAATAATGGAGATAAAACAATCTGAATTCATAATTTCAGCAGTAAAACCTAACCAGTACCCTACAGATAATATGGTGGAGTATGCTTTCGTTGGTAGGTCCAACGTAGGAAAGTCTTCTTTAATAAATACTTTAACCAATAGACGAAAGTTGGTTAAAGTTAGTGGAACACCTGGAAAAACTAGACTTATAAACTTTTTTTTAATAAACAATAGCTTTTATTTTGTTGATTTACCAGGTTACGGATATGCAAAAGTATCAAAAACTGAACAAGCTAAATGGGGTAAGATGATGGAGGACTACTTAATTCGTAGACCACAACTTCAAAAGGTAGCATTACTTGTAGATTGTAGACGTAAGCCAACTAAAGATGATCTTCTAATGTACGGATGGATTAAACATTTTGGTTATGAAGTTGTAATAGTGGCAACAAAAAAAGATAAGTTAAATAGAGCGGAGCTTGTAAAAAATAATAAGATAATAAGGGAAACTCTTGAACTTGAGGCGGATGAGGAGATTATTAATATTTCCTCACTAAAAAAAGTAGGTGTAAAAGAGTTGCTAGAAAGTATGGTTAAACACACTACCACTGAAGAATAAAATAATAAAATAGACTTATATTACAATGTGCAAACTAGTACTTAGTGCATAAAGTAATGAGGTCTATTTTTTTTTGCCTT
>DAVZGU010000509.1:0-1976 GCA_052274215.1 Clostridium sp.
CATTTTTAAGCAAATTAACAAAGAAAACTAAATATATATGATATCATCACTAAAAAATGCTCATTTTGAAATATGAGCATTTTTTAATTTAATATTTTTCAGGTAGAAGTTACCTTAGTGGGATGTGAATGCTGAGTTTCTTAGTTTTATTAATAGAAATTTTGAATTTTGCATAAATAATATATTCATATTTTTGATAATAAGAAAAAAGGTTTAAAGTTTTTTAAAAAGATTATCCGTTGTATATAAGCAATTTGAAGCTATATTATCTAACAAAATTTTAAAGCATTACTTTTTGAATATTCTAATTTCTGGGTTTTACGTTTTTCTGTGGTACAATAACTTTGAATTTAACTCATACATATCTATAAAATATTAAATTTACAAAAGAAGGTGAGGATAAAATGATGAACTTTTTACAAGCGATTATCGGGAAAACAAATGATATTTTATGGTCATATGTACTTATTGCACTACTTATTTTTATGGGGCTATATTTTTCTTTTAAAACAAAATTTGTTCAATTTAGATATTTAAAAGAAATGATTTCTCTTTTAACTGAAAGTGTGGGGAAATCTATTTCTAAATCTGATAAAAAGAAAGGTACATCTTCATTTCAAGCATTTTGCATGAGTACTGCTTCTAGAGTTGGAACTGGAAATCTTGCTGGAGTTGCTATTGCTATAGCGCTTGGTGGTCCTGGTGCAATATTTTGGATGTGGCTAATTGCTTTAATAGGCGGTGCTTCTAGCTTTATTGAAAGCACTCTAGCTCAAATTTATAAAGTTAAAGATAAACATGGCTATAGAGGTGGGCCTGCATACTATATGGAAAAAGCACTTAATAAAAGATGGATGGGAGTTATTTTTTCTATATTAATTACTGTATGTTTTGGTCTTGTATTTAACTCTGTTCAATCAAACACTATATCACTTGCTTTTCAAGAAGCTTTTGGTGTTAAAACTATAATTACTGGTTTAATTTTATCAATATCTACAGCAATTATAATTTTTGGTGGAGTTCAAAGGGTGGCTAAGGTTACAGAAATCATTGTTCCTATAATGGCTGTTGCATACCTGTTAGTAGCTATATTTGTTATTATTAAAAATATTTCTTCTATACCATCAGTGTTCGCACTTATATTTAGAAGTGCGTTTGGTTTTGAACAAGCTTTAGGCGGTGGTGTAGGTGCGGCAATGATGATGGGAATTAAACGAGGACTTTTCTCAAACGAAGCTGGAATGGGAAGTGCTCCTAATGCTGCAGCAACAGCAGAAGTAACTCACCCTGTAAAACAAGGACTGATTCAAACTTTAGGCGTATTTACAGACACAATTTTAATATGTAGTGCAACAGCATTTATAATATTATTGTCTGGAACTTATACAACTAAAGGATTAACTGGAATACAGCTTACGCAAAATGCTTTAAGCTCACAAGTTGGGGATTGGGGAAGTACCTTTATTGCTGTATGTATATTTTTATTTGCATTTAGCTCAATTGTAGGAAATTATTATTATGGAGAAACAAATATAGAATTTATTAACTCAAATAAAGTATATGTTTTATTATATAGAATTGCTGTTGTAGGTATGGTTTTCGTTGGGTCTGTAGTAAAGATTCAAATAGTTTGGGATTTAGCAGATTTATTTATGGGCTTAATGGCAATAATTAATTTAATCGCTATATTCTTACTTAGTAAAACTGCTTTTGCAGCATTAAAAGACTACACTTTCCAGAAAAAGCAAGGGAAGGATCCTGTATTCACAAAGAACTCTATTGAAGGATTAAAAAATGTGGAATGTTGGGATGAAGAATAATTTTCTGTTTTTATAAAATATATGATTTTAACGACATTTCAGAAGGAAAGTCTCCCACTTCTATAAGTGGGAGTATAAATCTCCTTCTGAAGTCGTCAATGCATCTTCTGCGAAGCTATTGCACCTCCGCAGGAGATGATTTAACAATAAATTTGT
>DAVZGU010000510.1:0-1965 GCA_052274215.1 Clostridium sp.
AAGCTTTAGATTTAGATTTAGCAAATTGGCAAAAAATTAATGATCTTAGACATTCTCTTATGAAGGATACTTATTCTAATAAAAGCCTATTTACTAAAATAAAAGAAGCTTCTAAACTTGAAAACTATGAAGAACTTTCATCATTACAAATACAATTAGATGCACAAATGGAAGAGCTTAGACTTTATTATTCTAACTATAAAAAGAATTTGTTAGATATTTAATAAAAAAATCACCTCAATTGTAAAATACTATTGAGGTGATTTTTTTTAATGATATTAGTAGACTATATTACTTACTCCTAAATTTTTAAGAATCCCCATTGAAATTGCCTTAGCTAATTTTTTTTGATATGCCTGGGTAGCTAATAGCTTTTCCTCTTCTGGGTTAGAAATGAATGAGGTTTCTACCAATATAGCAGTAGCATCCACATTCTTTAAAACATAAAGCCCTGCAGTTTTAATATTCCTATCTAATCTTCCAGTTTCTTTAACTAATTCAGCTTGGACAGCTTTCGCTAACTTTTGTCCAGATGCACTCCCATTATAATAGAAAGTCTCAGTGCCCTTGGCCGCCCTATTCGAAAAGCTATTTGTATGAATACTTACAAAATAATTTGGTTTAACTTTATTAGAAATATCACATCTTGCCTTAAGATTTTCGGTTTCATTAGTGGACCAAGATATATTATCGCTTTTTCTTGTGTATATTGGTTCAACGCCATTTTTAGCTAATATATCTCCTACTTTTAAAGTGACTGCTAGTGCTACATTCTTTTCCTTAATGCCCGTTGGCCCAACTGCTCCTGGATCATATCCTCCATGTCCTGCATCTAAAACCACTTTATACTTTTTCTTAGTAGTTTCTCCGCCTACGTTACCACTGATTTTTTTAGGATTTACATTTATATATTTTATAACTGAATCTGCAAAACCCAAAGCTAACTTGTCCTTATAATTACTAGTTTTTAGTTTGCTCTCTTCACTTTTATTAGTTATAAAACCTAATGTGGCCATAACTCCTGGTGCATTAGCGAGTTTTAAACTATTAAAATTGCTCTCTTTAGTTCCTCGATTAGGTGCTCCCGTTTTACTTATTAATTGTGCCTGAATATACTGTGCTAATTGTTTACCCTTAGCACTTCCATTTAAGTAATAAGTTTCTATGCCACTCGTAGCTCGAGATTTATCACTATTACAACTAATTGTTACAAACAAATCTGAATTAGCCTTATTTGCGATATTAGTTCTTTGTTGTATCTCATTCCCGCTATTCCAATTTACACCATTCGCCGTCCTAGTGTAAACAACTTTTACATTTTGTTTTTCCAAAAGCTTACCTAGCCTTAAAGCTACATCTAAATTAACATCTTTTTCTTTTAGTCCAGTAGGACCAATACTACCACTGTCACTACCACCTCTTGCTGGATTTATACACACAACGAACCCGCTTGGTTTTGTAGGTACACTAGCCTTTACTATTATTTGCATAGGTATAGACAATGCAAAAGCTAAAATCATAATTGCAAATGCTTTAAAAATGTTTTTCATATAACCCTCCTAAATCTTCATAATTTCCATGTTTATGTCACAATTTAAATAATTTTAAGTATTCATGTAAATTGTAGCATTAATTATGGGTTAATTATACTATACTTCTATTCTCATCTCAATATTTATAAACATTTCTTTAATTGATTTAAAACTTTCATTTAAATTCAATATATTTACTTTTATATTAGTGTATCCCGAAAGTATCGTTCAATAATCGAATTATAAACAACCGTATAAAATGTTCTTTTACTACACAATATATTAATTTTAACGACATTTCAGAAGGAAGTCTCCTACTTCTATAAGTGGGAGTTACATACCATAACAAAGAGAAAACATTTAACAAAAGGAGAATTCACATGAAAATAACTTGGTTAGGTCATTCATGCTTTCTTTTGGAAGATTCAAAAGG
>DAVZGU010000511.1:0-1965 GCA_052274215.1 Clostridium sp.
TTCTTACCTATAGAGAGAGCTTGGATAGATAAATTCATATCATACGGTTATGTTGATACTTTTAGACATCTCCACGGTGCAGAAACCAAATATTCTTGGTGGAGTTATAGATTTAAGGCTAGAGAAAAAAATGTAGGATGGAGAATTGACTATTTTTTTGTAACTGAGGAGTTACTAAGTGAATTAAAAGAAGCTGATATTTTAAATGATGTTGTAGGATCGGATCATTGTCCTGTGAGCATTATTTTATAGATATATATAAGAAAGGAAGTTATAGTATGAAGAATGAGAAAACATTATATCCTGTGAAATCAAAAAAAAGATATGGGTATATAGATAAGGAAGGCAATGTAGTTATAGAATGTAAATATAATTATGCTGAGGAGTTTGAAGACGAACTGGCGATAATTGGAATAGAGGAAAAGTATGGCTTTATTAATAAGGCTGGAGAGGTTGTAATAGAACCTAAGTATGATGAAGTTCAGCAGTTTAGCGAAGGATTTGCAGTAATAAAGTTAGAAGGAAAGAAAGGCTATATAAATTTAAGCGGTGAAATTATAGTTGAGCCTAAATATGATGAAGCTAACTTCTTTATAGAGGGAAGAGCAGCGGTAAAGAATGGATATATGTGGGGATATATAGATTATGAAGGTACGGAAATAGTGCCGGTGAACTTTTTAGATGCAGGCGACTTTAGTGAAGGATTAGCAGCAGTGCAAATAGGCGGTAGAATAGCTTATATTGATAAAGATGGGAAAGTTATAATAGATGCAATCTATGAGTATGCCCATGCATTTAAAGATGGGATGGCACCTGTTTGCGCTAATGGAAAGTATGGATATATAAACAATAAGGGAGAAATAATTATACCCCTTCGATATAATGTTTGTGGCGAGTTCAGTGATGGACTCGCACCGGTTGAAATGCGGGAAAAATACGGCTATATAGATTGCAGCGGCGAGCTTATTATAAAACCTAAGTTTCAATGGGCAGATAGTTTCTATGAAGGCATAGCTGTAATTTGTGAGAATGATAAATATGGTTGCATTGATAAAAATGGAAGCATTATAATACCCACTAAGTTTGAAGATGTAGATATTATGAGTGAAGGTTTAATAGCAGCTCAAATAGGAGAAAAGTGGGGTTACATAGATTGCGTAGGGGAAACAGTTATAGAGCCAAGTTTTGAAGAAGCATATGAATTTATTGGTGGAATTGCAAGGGTTGAATTAGGTAAAAGAATTGGATATATTAATAAAGTAGGGGAATATGTTTGGAAATTACAATCATAAAATTTTAGGATGAAGTAAAGTTTCTTAAGTCTATTTTAATTAAATAAGTATTGAAACCTCTACTGGGAATCCAGTGGAGGTTTTGTTGTATTGATGACAACATTTACTGTATAATAAGACTTACAACACTAATTAGGAGAGATGCAAATGGAAAAGATCGAATTACTAGCCCCTGCTGGAAGTATGGAAAGCGTGTATGCAGCGGTGCAAATGAGGGCAGATGCAGTTTATATAGGAGGAAGCAAATTCTCAGCAAGAGCTTATGCTTTTAATTTTGATGAAGAAGAAATTGCTAAGGCAGTAGACTATTGCCATATTTATGGAGTAAAAGTATATGTTACTTTAAACACATTACTAAAGGATAACGAATTAAAGGAAGTTATGGAGTATGTAGGATTTTTATATAGTGTAGGAGTAGATGCTATATTAGTTCAAGATACAGGATTAATATACTTAATAAGAAATAATTTTCCGGATTTTGAACTTCACGCGTCCACACAGATGACGATTCATAATGGCGAAGCTGCCTTGTTTTTAAAAGGGATGGGATTTACTAGGATAGTTCTCTCAAGAGAGCTTAGTTTAAAAGAAATTGATTACATATCTAATACATTAAAAGTGGAAACAGAAGTTTTTGTTCATGGAGCTTTATGCATATGTTATTCGGGACAGT
>DAVZGU010000512.1:0-1965 GCA_052274215.1 Clostridium sp.
TTTTGGTGCAAATATAGATATATCAGATATTAAAAAAGCTCAAGAAGAACTAAGAACACTTGCCTACTACGATTCTTTAACAGGTTTGTTAAGCAAAACGGCCTTTATAAATGAGTTAAAAGCTGAATTGAATATGGTAACAAGAGTAAATAAAAAATGTGCAGTGCTTTGGATTGATTTCGATAAATTTAAACTAGTTAATGATACATTAGGACATTCCTATGGAGATAAGTTTTTAAAATTAATTAGTGAAGAATTAAAGGTATTTGTTAAGGAAGGTGATGCGTTATCTCGGTTTGGTGGAGATGATTTTAATATATTGCAAAAAAATATTAATAATGTTAATGAAGTTAAAGAATTTGCGGAGTTAATATTGCACAGATTTAATAAGCCATGGATTGTTGAAAATTATGAGTTTGATTTTGCTGTTAATATAGGAATTATTATATACCCTGATGATGGCCAAGATGCTGAAGACTTGTTAAAAAAAGCTAATATAGCAATGCACAAATCAAAAATTGATGGTAAAAACCAGTATGAATTTTTTAAAAGTTCTATGCGAGAAGAAATAGAGTATAAGAATAACATGCAAAAAAAATTAAAAGAAGCCGTTAAAGACAATGCTTTTAAAGTTTACTACCAACCTCAACTAAATATAAAAACAGGCAAAATCAGTGGCATGGAGGCTTTAGTAAGATGGCTAAATCCAGAGAAAGGAATCATCCCACCTAATGAATTTATTCCATTTGCAGAAGAAACAGGACTTATATTGCCTATAGGTGAGTATGTATTGAAAACTGCTTGCGATAAAACTAAACAATGGAATTCTTTAAGAAATTCAAAATTATCTATTTCGGTAAATGTATCAGTAATTCAATTAAATCAAATAAATTTTATTGATGTAATTAAAAGGATATTAGCGGTAACTGATTTAAAAGCACAATATCTTATACTTGAAATCACAGAGAGTGTTCTTATAAAATCGTTAGAATCTAATAGTAGAAAGTTAGAGCAATTAAAAGCATTAGGAATCAGAATTGCCTTAGATGATTTTGGAACTGGATATTCATCATTGAGCTATATTGTGGACTTACCAATAGATATATTGAAAATTGATAAGTGTTTTGTTGACGATATTACTATAAACTCAAAAAAAAGATCAATTTTAGAATCAATTATATCACTTTCACAAAAGATAAATGTTCAGGTTATTGCTGAAGGGGTTGAAACCAAAGATCAATATGATATCCTAATGAAACAAAATTGTGACAAAATTCAAGGATATTATTTCAGTAAACCTCTGTCAGATGAAGATTTCGAGAAATTTATAATGGAGTACTATATCCCAACAGAATTTTGATTAGTGGTACTGGGGTTCTAAGCCCAAAACCCCGCATTTTTTGAAATTTGAATATATTGTAAAATTTCTTATGCCATTCCCAAAAAACATTTCCGAAAGTACCCTATTTCGGAAATGTATTAACTTATGTTTTCTGAAAATACAGGTTTGAAAGGTCTTAATCATAAAAGATGCAACCATCGTTTATGGGTAAGTTAATATAAAATCAATTATTTAAGTTATATTATAGTAAATTTACAATTCTAAACCAAAATCAAAAATTACCGGGCTTACAACCCCTATACAGAACAACTTGATTTCACCCAGGTATTTAAAAAACAGCTTTTAAAATGGGGGAAATAAAAATAATTGATACCCATTCTACAAACTGAACTATGCCGTATACAGGCTCAAGTGAAACATTCATATAAAACCTTAAAAGATATTATGGCCCTGGCAGAAGAATTGAAAATGGGAACTATTGAAAAAGTTATGGAGAAAAGTGATTTGGAAATTGATATAGAATCGTTAAAAAAGTATTTTTAAACAGTAATCCCAAATAAAATCTAAAATTTTCCTATTGCTTCTGGTTACAGCTATGTTCTTCATACCCCAATTTAATGTAA
>DAVZGU010000513.1:0-1960 GCA_052274215.1 Clostridium sp.
TTGGAAACGTTTTGAGTCGAGGCAAAGACTTATTAAGCTCATAGCTGATAATATTGAATCATTTATTCAAGGAAAACTGATTAATGATGTAAATTAATAGTGCAGCGACCCAGGAAATGATTTAACGGGCAACTTACCCCGAAAAGCTAAGAGAAAGGGGAAATTATAAATGGCTGATCAAAGACTTAACAAACTTGCAAAGCTACTTGTGAATTATTCTACCAAGGTTAAACCAGGTGATTTTGTATTTGTATCTTGTGATGAGGTCGCAAGACCTTGGATGGTAGAGGTAGTAAAGGAAGCTGTGAAGGCAGGTGCTCATGTGGAAACTGTATTAACTTCACAGGAGGTATCAGAAATAAAACTTAAATACAGCAGTGAAGAACAGCTGCTTCAAGAAAATCTGATTTTTAAAACAATGCTTGAAAAAGTAGATGTGTGGATTTCCGCTTGGGGAAATAGAAATACAAAGACAAACTCAAGAATTGATGCAAATAAATTTAAAATGTATTCCCAAGGGGAAGCGAGTTGGAGAAAAATATATTCTGGGAAGATGGGCAATGGGTCGTTAAGATGGTGTGGCACACAATTTCCAACTTATGCAGATGCTCAGGAAGCCTCAATGAGTTTTAGCGATTATGAGGACTTTGTTTATGGTGCAGGACTACTTGATGCAAAAGATCCAGTAGCAGAATGGAAAAGGATAAGCGCAGAGCAAGAAAGATGGGTTAGGTACCTTGATACTAAAAAAGGATTACAGTTTATTTCTGAGGGAACAGACATCAAAGTAAATATAGCGGGAAGAAAGTGGATAAACTGCGATGGAAAAGAAAATTTCCCAGACGGAGAGATATTTACCTCACCTGTTGAGGACGGAGTGGATGGAGTAATTACCTTTAGCTTTCCAGGAATATATATGGGTAAAGAAATTGAAGGGATAGTTTTAGAGGTTGAAAAAGGAAAGGTTGTTAAAGGATCAGCCACGAAAGGAGAGGACCTACTTAAGGCACTTCTTGAAACTGATGAAGGAGCGCGCAGCTTTGGTGAGGTAGCTATAGGCACCAACTATGGCATTGTGGATTTTACAAGAAACATGCTTTTTGATGAAAAAATTGGTGGAACGGTGCATATGGCTATTGGCGATTCAATGCCCGAAGCAGGCGGATTAAACAGATCTACTATTCATTGGGATATGCTTTGCAATATGAGAAATGGTGGCAAAATTTATGCAGATGGTGAATTATTCTATGAAAATGGAAGGTTTATTGAAGGTATACTAGAAAAGTATAGCTTATAAAAAAAAAGATAGGATTTCCTATCTTTTTTTACTTAAAGAGTGTAAAAGAATTATTCACTTCTTTCCATTTAATTGCTCTGCAATAATCCTTGATAAATACTTACCAGTATTTTTTGCTTCGGAAATAGTATTAGTATATGTGCCTAGTTCAATTAGCACTGCATTATCACTTCTGTTCTGGTTATAAAAACCAATTCCACGATTAACAACAGTGATTTCTAGACCTCTTAAAAGATCAGGATATAATTTATTTGATATTCCTATCATGGAATTTATTAATTTTTTCTGCTGAGCATATTTGGGGTTTTGCTGTGCAACTACAAACATAAATTGGGCAACATTTTCCCCATTTATTTTGGTTGTTACTGCATTCTTATCATTTACACTATCTCTATGTAAATCAATAATTAAGTCGAAATTTTCATATACCTTTAAATACTTGTCTAAAGTAACTCCAGATTTTTTGTAGGCTTTAGGATAATATGGTTTATCATTCACCGTTTTATCATGTATAACGGCGATTCCATCTTTTTTTTCTAGGTCCTCCTTTATTACATCGCCTACAGCACATACATTTCTTGTTTGATCCGTACTACTGTTAGTTTTAGATGTATCATTATCTGAGGTTCGATAAGCTTCTGAGGTATGAGAATGATATATTAG
>DAVZGU010000514.1:0-1950 GCA_052274215.1 Clostridium sp.
TAGGAATAGCGATTATAATAAGAATGATTAATTTAAATAAGAGAAAAAGAAGGAATCGTAAATTTAAAAGGAATTTTTAAAAGTGAAAGTGGATAAAAGGCTGTATTATGGATATTAAATCCATGATACAGCCTTTTTTTACGTGGATGGCGGATGTATCTGTGTTTCAGTGTCAGCAAGGCGAAGTATTCATTCTAAGAATTCAATTAACAGCAGAAAAAATAAAAATCCTTATAGAATCCTTATAATTACCTAGTATTATAAAACTATAGTAAACGAAAGGAAGATGAGTATATATGAATAATTATATTTTACAAACAAAAAATCTTTGCAAGACTTTTAAAAAACAGCGTGCAGTAAACAACATTTCCCTGTCCATTGAGAAAAATTCTGTCTATGGCTTGCTAGGACCAAATGGTGCCGGAAAATCAACTCTATTAAAAATGGTTACGGGAATGCTTCATCCAACATCAGGAGAAATTATTTTCGAGGATCATCAGTGGAGTAGATCGGATCTTTCTAATATAGGAGTTTTGATTGAATCTCCACCTCTTTATGAAAATTTGACGGCGGTAGAAAACCTTAAAGTACGAACTATTCTTTTAGGACTTCCAGATTCTCGTATTAAGGAAGTACTGGAAATTGTGGATTTGACGAATACAGGAAAAAAGCAGGCAGGACAGTTTTCTATGGGAATGAAGCAAAGGCTTGGAATTGCAATTGCACTCCTGAATAAACCTAAATTGCTAATTTTGGATGAGCCTACAAACGGTCTTGACCCTCTTGGAATACAAGATTTAAGAGAGTTAATACGTTCTTTCCCAGAGCAGGGAATGACAGTTATTCTATCTAGCCATATATTAAGTGAGGTTGAACTTATTGCAGATCACATTGGTATCATCAGCAATGGGGTACTTGGGTATAATGGCAAAATTAATCCTGGTGAAGATTTGGAAGTACTTTTCACAGAGGTTGTGAAAAAAAATAGGAAGGAGGGATTATAATGCTTAAATATTTACAGGCTGAAAATTTAAAATGCAAGGGAACATTTATAAAAAAATTGATTCTTATCGCACCTATAGTTATTTTGTTAGTTGGATTTATGACCGGAAAATATTTCGAAGCCAATAGCTTCAATCAGTGGTACATGATGATTTTGCCCGGATATATTTCAATAATGGCAGTAATGACTAACGAAAAGGAGCAAAAAAAGTTGCGCTATAGGGCTGTATTTGGTCTACCAATTTCTTTAAAAAAAGTATGGATTTCAAAAATTTTGGTAAATGGGATTTATATGACTTTCTCATGTATGATTTTGTTAGTTGGAATTTTTTTAGGAAGTTATCTAAGGATCACTCCCATACCGGCTTTTAGTGCATTTGCCGGAGCTGGTTTGATTGCAGTTACATCTTTATGGCAGATTCCACTTTGTATGTTTTTAGCGAAGAAACTGGGAATGCTAGGAACAGTTTTGATAAACGCTGGAGTTGGAACTGTATTAAATGTTATGGCTGTAAGTACATCAATGTGGTGGATTTCTCCTTATAGTTGGACGTCACGTATTATGTGTCCCATTCTTGGGATTTTGCCAAATGGAGAGCTAGCAGGCATAGGAGATCCGCTACGAAATCCAGTCGTGATTCCAATTGGAATTATGCTGTCAGTTGCTCTGTTTATCTTGCTACTGATTGTTACCGCTAATTGGTTTGAAAAACAGGAGGTTAATTAATATGATTGCTTTACTTAGATGTATAAAATCGGATTTTTATAAATTAAGACATACTTCTATTCCGTGGATTCATTTACTTATTCCACTAGCGGGAGCATTCATGTTTTTGGCGTATTATAGATTGTCTTCATGGGACACAGTAAAAAAAATAAGCGGGTATCTGGAGGTCCTAGCAATTGCATTTCCTTTGCTGATAGGAATAATCAGCGGGATAGTAATTG
>DAVZGU010000515.1:0-1943 GCA_052274215.1 Clostridium sp.
GATGCTAAAGTAGTTACTACTGATACTAATGAAATTGAAGTAGCATAGTAAAAAATAAGAATACGATTCGTATGAAGTTTCTCCTGCGTGACATGAAATAAGAGTTTGAAACGTGAAATTCCATTAAGAAATTCTAATCTTTTGCCAATATAAAATTCTCTATCGCTCACATTCGGCTTACAGCCGGTTCGCTAGCCTTCCTTACAGTCAGGCTCACGATGATTTTATATTGGCAAAAGAAGAATTTTAAATGGGATTTCAATGTTTCTGCTCTTCTTATTTGGTGCCACTTCCGGAGAAACTTCATACTATATCATATTTACACTAATGGAGATGAAAGAAGATAACAAGTCAAAGATTCTGAGGATATTTTGTGGCAATGAAACATGTCGCAAAATAGACCAGAAGCTGGCTTCTTATTTTTTTGAAGCTCCCTAAGATGTATCTACTATGAATAGCAGATGAAAAACCACAAAAAAATTTTTTAGCCGGTAGGCTGCAGATGCGGTACATATGCTTTGAATTTAATATTCACAAAACAAGAATTTCTAAATGGAATCTCAACTCAACGGTAACTAAACATTATTTCCTACTAATCTTCCTTTTCATCTGTACATATTTCCCCATCGAAACAATTAATACGCTTTTCTAAATCTTCAACAGTTGGTAAATTATCCTCGAATTCTTTAGGGAGTTCCTCAAAGAATTTGTACTCACTTACCCCCATTGGTTTTGTCATATCTTTAAGCGCATATTCCGCAATCAACTTGTTTTTCTCTCTACATAGTAGAAGTCCTATAGTAGGGTTATCCTGTTCCGTTTTTAAACTATCATCAACAGCAGAAAGATAAAAATTTAATTTTCCGGCATATTCAGGTACGAATTTCCCTGTCTTTAGTTCAATAACCACATAGCATTTCAATTTCAGGTGATAGAATAATAGGTCAATATAAAAATCTTCGCCAGCAACCGCAATGTGATATTGATTGCCTACAAACGCAAATCCCGATCCAAGTTCTAAAAGTAACCTAGTAATCTGCTTTACTAGTTCCTTCTCTAATTCTATTTCTATCATATCATCTCTAAAAGTGATGAAATCAAAAATATACGGATCCTTTAAAGCTCCCTTTGCAAGCGCACTTTGTATTTTCGATAAATTTTTTTCATAATTTGTAGTTTTTTCCACTACCACTTGCCTTCTATATAAATTAGTCTTAATCTGATGGATCAATATATTTAACGACCATCCATTCTCTATGGCATTTTCAATATACCATATTTTCTCATCATATGATTTTACTTTGTTCATAATTTCAATATTATGAGACCATGTTATTTGTGCAGACACTGTCTGCACAAATTGAAAATCGGTATATAACTCTGCAAATTTCCGCATATATTTTAAATTTCGCACTGAAAACCCTTTTAATGTAGGAAACTCTATTTTGATATCTTTTGCCAGTATATCAATAAACTTATTACCCCATTCACTGTTCTCCAAAATAACATTGCCTATATTCCAATATAACAATATAAGCTCCTTGTTTACAGATTTTATAGCTCTATATTGAGAAGACTGTATTTGTTCTTTTATCTGTTGTATAGTTTGAAAATACTCATTTTTATTGATGAGCATTATATCACCTCCATCATATTTTGCTAATTCCTTTGCTTATTTAAAACATTATTTCTATCATCTTAACATAAAATTTTTCTTTAAATATACTATTTATCAACTATCCCGCCTACTTTCTATCTTGCTCCTAGTTTATCACTTTTATATGTTGTAGCCTAGTTTTTTTGTTTCTATTTTTTCCTCAGTCTCTCAACCCTTCAACCCGCCTTTATCTCTACTAATTCCTCATAAAACGTTCCATTTTATCCTATGTTTTTTTCAAAACTCCGCACAAAATTTCAGAGCAGCATATATATTTAGTGAAAGC
>DAVZGU010000516.1:0-1940 GCA_052274215.1 Clostridium sp.
ATCCATATTTAACCCTCAATACACTATACCTTTAGCTGGTATGATTATTGGTAACTCTATGACGGGAGTAAACATTGCAATAAAAACCTTTATGGATGATATAAGTAAAGAAAAAAATAAAATTAATACTTTACTCAATTTAGGAGTGGAACCTAAAGATATTTTAAAGCCTTTTGCTAATAATGCTTTAGAAACCGCCTTAATTCCTACGATGAATTCCATGCTAGGAATGGGAATAATTTTTTTGCCAGGAATGATGACAGGACAAATGTTATCAGGTACATTACCTACCACAGCGATTATGTACCAAATAGCCATTATGATTGCGGTTTGTACTTCTGTTTGTATAACAGTTTTTTTATCCCTAAACTTAGGGTATAAGTCTTTATATAATAATAGGAAACAATTCTTATAGTTTTAATGACATTTCATAAAATGATTATACAATAAAAGCTGTGAAATCAATTTTACAGCTTTTATTATATAATTTTTGAAAAATCATCGTTTTCCTTTCAACTGTGTAACTTTGTATCATATTTTCTAAGGATTGAACATATTTGCCAAACAAATTCTTTTATTCGATACAATTCACTCTCGCGGCTGACAGTCCTCCACTCCGTGCAGTAATCCATCAGCCAATATTCTAGCTTACTAGCCAGTTCATAAGGAGTATCCAATGGCTGTACATCCTGATCATACTCACGTTTTTTAATTATCAGCGTCAATTCCTGCATAAGTGCTACACCGCGAGCAGCAAGATAATACTCTAGCATTTCTTCTTGGCGGTCTGCATAAGAACCACTATCATTTTGTTTAAGGCAATTAATGATTTCGCTGCATTTGGTAACTGCTCCCTTAAGCTGATTCTCTGAAACCAACATCATTTCATTTTTAGCCTTTTCATATAGCGAGATTCCACGATCATTATAGGTCTGATTGTACACCTTATAATCCCTGAAAAATGCCAGATCGTTAAAAGTAATTATATCTTGACGAGAAAGTTCACGTAACAGTCCCACCAGATTTTTCCCACGATCTCCATATTCAACCAGTGAAATAGCCTTGTCTATGTCACTAAAATCCCTGTCGTCCTCAACGTTCCATCCCTGTGCTGCACCGTAAATCATGCAGGGAATGGCAAGTGCCGGCATATTAATATGGCCGCAATCCCCCCAGTCTGTATTCAAAAATCCAACTGCATGATACCGATCGCCTAGCTTCGCCATCTCCCTTATATTCGTAAAACTCATATCATATGCATTCACCAACCTACTGTAACCTGATACACTAGGACATACATACTGCTTTAAACCATTGTCCGCAAAAATCTTAACAACTTCTTCCTTAGCGCCATAATCGTAATACCAGTTAAGGCAGGTAACTTGCGAATTAAGTTTACCCATTTGTTCGTGATGATTCTGCAGAATATCACCCCAAATCATTACCTTTTTTCCCTTGCTTTGAAGATATTCCACTAACCTATTCACATAAGAAAGATACATCTCTCCATAAACCATTCCCTTAGCCATGGGAGCACTTTTCCCCTTACCCAAATCAAATGTTTCATCGCAACAGATGTTTATTTTATCACTGCGGAACAATGGCATATATTGGTCAAGAATGCCTGTAATAAGAGTAAAACTATCGGGGTCAGACACATTAATAATATGGTATCTCATCCGGTTATACCAAGTAAATGCTTTGTCCTGACCGGTATTCATTTCTCTGTATTTTCCAAAGCTCTCTGAACGGAGTAAATCATACAAATGTCCAAAGGATGCTATGCAAGGAACCAGTTCAATGCCTCTTTTATTGCAGTAACAATCTAGTTCAAGAATTTCTTCCGGAGTAAAAGGATCAGTCTGCGACCAAATTTCCTCAAACCCATCTAATCGTAAACAGTTTTCCATATACAGCTGAAGTTGATTAATTTTATACAA
>DAVZGU010000517.1:0-1924 GCA_052274215.1 Clostridium sp.
TAATATATTTATATTCTGAAAGTAACACAAATGTAATTGTGTTACATTCACATTGAGGCTATTAGTAATCTAAAAAGAATTGTAAATAGACTTAATTTATGGTAATTATGGTATGATTAAAATATATATTGTTAGTTAGAATTGTAAAATATGACGTACTAAACAAGAAGCAAAGTATTATAATGTAAAAATTGTTTTAAAAAAAATTGTAATAAACCAGAAGGTTTTAGTAGTTGGGCTTGGGCAGGTATTCAAGATAAAGTTATATTTTTAGCATTAGGACATGATTATCCATGGATTAAACAAAAGAGAACCGAATTTTTTTGCTGTGCCGATGGACTTCATCCAGTTCTTTATAAAGCTGAAAGAATAGAAATATAGTCTCCAATAATACATTTAGATCTAAGTCGCACTTTGCTTATATGTTTTATGCAGAAAAAGATAATTAAGAATAGAATTTGTGATAACCTGACGAGTACTATTATAAAAATTTTAGTTGAGAGATTTTAGAAGAAACTGATGAAAGTCTGTTCAAATAGTAAAGGAGAAGATGCAATGAATATAATTGAAGTTAATAAAATTAATGATAGACTTTATATTCTGAATGAAAATATTAACCCTAAAGTAAAAATTACAATGGGACTTGTCATCGGCAGTAAAAAGGTGGCAATTATTGATACAGGTTATGGCACGTCAGGGGATCTTGATAAAATAATAAAACAGATTACCGACAAACCTGTAATTTGTCTGCTGACACATTGTGACCCCGACCATGGTGGAAGTGCGGCCTTGTTTGATGAGAAATATATGAGTAGTTTTGAGGAAGAAACGATAAAAAAAGGCTCCTTAAACCCACGTACAAGGCTGATGATAGTGAAGAACAGCTGTGACGGAAATGAAGAACTTTTGGAATATGCAAAAGGGCATATGGTTAAAAATAGTAGCTTTATATATAAAGGTATAAAAGCTGGAGATGTTTTCGACCTAGGAGATTGTGAACTTGAGGCTATTTCACTTGGTGGGCACACAAAAGGAAGTATGTGTTTTCTAAATCGAAAAGAAAACTATGCAATAACTGGTGATTCCATCGCTAATATTAATTCTCCTGTACTTTTTTTCGATAGGTGCCTGCCACTTTCCATTTATAAGGAAAACCTTGAAAAGTTCATTAAAAAAGTTGGAGATAATATTGTCATTTACTCTGGACACGACATACAGCCACTAAAAAAACAAGTAATTCCAGAAATTCTAACGCTATGTGAGGAAGTGATGTCTGGAGACACAGCAAAAGATATACCTTATGTTCCACCCTTTTTTAAAGTTGACTTAAGTAATTCAAATTGGCTAGAGAAGATATTTATGCCATTAGTAATGAACTTTGTGGCAAAAAAACAATTGGGCAACTCTCGTCCACTTGAACACAAGAAAGCAGGATACATAGCAAGTATAAAATATAATGCCAACAAAATTTAAACACCAATGGGGGTACCGCCATCATTATGCGGATTTACAACGTTAAGCATTAAAGTTAGCTAATTTCAACAGCTTTAGCAACGTTAAGGTCTGGGATTAATTGATAGACTATATGTTACATACCAATATCAATTATTAGCATTAAGTAACATTCAATTTAATATTTTCATATCAAACGCCGAAAATCATTCGTAAATAAGGATTGTGAATGTTACACAACCCAATTAAGTAACATTCACAATACATAAATCTAAATTAATACTTTACTTGGACCTTGGTCACACAAATGCTGAGTCACCAACGATATATTTCTTAACGTTGTAAATCCGCATTTAGTTGGTGGTACCCCATATATATGTCTTCATCTCAGTTAAACAAGTTGAACAAATATTTTTCCCTTTATAATTAATTACGTCATTGACATCTCCACAAAAGATACAATCAGGTTGAT
>DAVZGU010000518.1:0-1918 GCA_052274215.1 Clostridium sp.
CTACGCTACTCCATATTTATCAAACTATAGTATTCAGTTTGTATCTGATAATATATTCACACTTAGATTATCAATTTCTAGTCCTTATTACAAAAAAAGATTTATATTTTTATGAAAAAGCTTTATTTCCATGTAAAGTGTGCTACAATCTAAGATAAGAGTGTTAAATAATTATCTAAGGGGGTACTGAAAATGAAAGGTTTTGCAATGCTTGGTATAGGAAAAACAGGTTGGATTGAAAAAGAAAGACCACTATGTGGTCCTTTAGATGCTATTGTTCGTCCTCTTGCTATTTCACCTTGTACATCAGATATTCACACTGTATGGGAAGGTGCAATCGGTGAACGTCATAACATGATTCTTGGGCATGAAGCTGTCGGAGAGGTAGTAGAGATAGGTTCACTTGTAAAAGATATAAAAGTTGGCGATAAAGTTATTGTTCCTGCAATAACACCTGATTGGGGATCATTAGAAGCACAAGCAGGATATTCAATGCATTCTGGTGGCATGCTTGCTGGCTGGAAATTCAGTAATTTCAAGGATGGAGTTTTTGGGGAATATTTTCATGTAAATGAGGCTGATGCAAACTTAGCAGTATTACCAGAAGGAATAGATATAGCAGATGCAGTTATGCTTAGTGACATGGTTCCTACAGGTTTTCATGGTGTAGAATTAGCAGATGTTCAATTTGGTGATAGTGTATGTGTTATTGGTATTGGTCCTGTTGGCCTTATGGCTGTTGCTGGAGCAGCACTTCGTGGAGCATCTGATTTATATGCAGTTGGTTCTCGTCCAAATTGTATAGAAATTGCGAAAGAATATGGTGCAACAGATATTATAAATTACCGTGAAGGAGATATTGTAGAACAGATTATGTCAAAAACTCATGGAAAAGGTGTTGATAAAGTTATCGTAGCCGGTGGTGATGTAGATACTATGGCTCAAGCTATTTCTATAGTAAAACCTGGTGGAATAATCGGAAATGTAAATTACCTTGGTTCAGGGGAATATGTTAAAATCCCACGTGTTGAATGTGGATGTGGTATGGGTCATAAAACTATTTCAGGCGGATTAATGCCAGGTGGAAGACTTCGTATGGAAAAATTAGCTAAACTTTTACAAACAAATCGTCTAGATACTTCAAAACTAATTACTCATCGTTTTTATGGATTTGATAAAATAGAAGACGCTTTAATGTTAATGAAAGATAAACCAAAAGATTTAATCAAACCTGTGGTTATATTATAATTATTAATAAATTAAAAGGTGTAGTCAGTATTTTGAACTACACCTTTTTTATATTTTAAATAACTATTTTATTTATATATTTACTTTATAGAACTATATATGCTATATAACTTTGTAATTTCAACTAATATATCATTAGTAGCTTTTGTATATCCTTTTACCTCATCTTCTTTAATATCTTTTATAAATTCATTAATAGAATCCCTAATTTTTTTGTATGAATTGCATATACTCTCTGCAAGATTTTTACTTTCATTTGAATTTGTATTATTTGAAATTTTATCAAATAGTTTTTCGTCACTTTGAATTTTATCAGATAAATTTTTAATACATGATAAATCTTTCTTATCTAAATCCTTATTACTAAATAACTCTTTTGTAGTAATAAAAGATTGTGACATAATATTTTCTAAAGAAGTTTTAATCTCTTTTTTTATATCTGAATTTGTATATATCTTATTTTGACTTTTAACATTATCTAATGATTCACATCCTACTACCCCTATAATTCCTAATGATATAGTTAAAACAATAAATATTTTTTTATATATTTTAATATTCATACAATTTATCTCCTTATAAAAAAATTATAAGTCTATCTTAAACACCAAAACTTAAATTAAGTTTATCTTAATCTTAAATAATCATTAAATATTTAAATTTGATTAAC
>DAVZGU010000519.1:0-1913 GCA_052274215.1 Clostridium sp.
AAAATTCATATTTGGTATAAAGTAAGTTTCAAGTTCGTCATGTAGACATTTAGCTTCTTTTATTGTAGCTAAACCCTTGTCTAATAGCGTGTAAAACTCAGTTGCATCATATTCTATTTCATCTTTATTATTTTCAAGGGTGCTTAGATTTAGACAATCCTCCATATCAATTACAATACCTGGGAGATCTAAATTGTTTATTTCATTAGAGGTCAAAATGGCAACATTTAAGTCAGGAATCAATATATGCTCAATTTTTTCAGAGATAAGCGGAGTATGAAAAATTTCTACATAGTGACCACGCCTCAAGGCTTCGGTGGATAGAAATTCTAGTACATCTGATTTTCCAGTACCAGGTCCACCTTTTAATACATAAATATTCTTATAATCTGTACTTAAGTTTTCAATGTAACTGACAATACCATTGGGTGTAAAGGCTGTAGCAAATAAATGTCTATCATAGCCTATAGTTGATGCTGGGGTGGTAAATAAAGATTCTTTTAAATTTTCTTTCAGTATGTTTAATTTATTAAGATTCAAGGCTTCATCATTATAGTTATGCCAATCATCATAAACTAATTTAGCTGCTCCAAAGAATCGATAGGCTCTTTTAAAAGTTTTGCCAACTTTTCTATTTATGCCAATTATTTTATGCCTATATTTCTTTAAAGCCTTCTTCATCCCAACAATCTCCCATGTTTAGAACTTCATCTACGGCTCCTGGATTTATAGGATCCACTATATGAGGTGCCGTTGCATCAAGTATTGCAACGTTAAGTGTTTTAATAACTATTCCGTCTAGTGAATTATTATCGGAAGAACAGTGATGTTGTTCTATATCGTAGCCTTTTTCATTGAAATATTTAGAAACTTTCTTCATTAAGGATGATTTACCTGTTCCAGGGCCTCCCTTTATGCATATTATTCTTCTTGCTTCATCTTGCCCTAGTATATATCTATAGTAGGAATAGAATCCTTTTGAAGTATTGCCACCGGGGAAAAAATTTTTAATAGTACCTTGCATAATATCACTCTCCATTTCATCATATCAATACATACTATTCATAAAGGTTGAAATTGATTATAATTATTTTATGATTTAACAAAAATATCTGTAATTAATGCTTGTACTTATAAACATACTGTGATAATATAAAAATTAATTAAAAAAATAAACTACCTAGGGTAGAGGTGCTGTATCTAAGAGTACTTGTTCGGAGCTGACAAGCTAAGATGAATAAGAAAAGGAGCTATGGCCGAAGAAAATGTATTTGGTAAAATTATTTTCTGAGATTACATATAATATGTGTAAAATTGTCACTGATTTTTCAGTGGTGAGCTACAAGGTACACGAAGTTTGTATAAAAACATGTATTTTATGCAGCAAAGGTGTTCCTTTGCTGTATTTATTTTTTTTGGAACAATATATAAGAGTTCTAAATCTCACAAAAGGTGATAAATAGCACCGAAGGTGATAAACAGCACCGAAGGTGATAAATAATAGGAGTGATTTGATTATGGCAGTAGTTGTTCAAAAATATGGAGGTTCATCTGTAGGAACTACAGAGAAAATTAAAGGGATTGCACAAAGTATAGTAAAGAGGAAAAATGAAGATACAGATCTAGTTATAGTAGTATCTGCTATGGGGGACACTACAGATGATTTATTATCTCTATCAAAAGGTATAGGAGAAAAACCAGATAAGAGAGAACTGGATGCTTTATTATCAACAGGAGAAATAATTTCAAGCGCACTACTCGCCATGGCAATTAAGGGACTTGGATATGATGCCATAAGTTATACTGCATACCAAATTGGGATTAAGACTAGTGGACAATATGGTAAAGCGTTAATTCAAGACATACACGGTGGCAAGATCAAAAAAAGCTTAGAAGAAGGTAAAATTGTAATA
>DAVZGU010000520.1:0-1911 GCA_052274215.1 Clostridium sp.
TGGATTGAGAAAATACTAAAATTAAACCCTTTAGGTAACTCAATAACCATAGGTATCCTTCTTTTGAAAGCCACTAATAGAGACGAATCTAAGTTTTCGGTAGTAGCTACTATAATTATTATTTTCATTACCTCTCTAATTTTTGTTTCACCAAGCCTTGTAAACTTACTTTTATCAAGTAAATTAAAAAGCATCTCCTGACCCTCACTTGGAAGTCTGTGAACTTCATCAAGAAACAAAATTCCGCCATCCGCTTTTTCAACCAATCCTTCCTTTGAAACCGTAGCACCAGTAAAAGAACCTTTTGCATATCCGAATAATTGCGATACAATAAGCTGAGGATTATGAGCATAATCCGCACAATTAAATGTTATAAATGGTACGTTTTGTGTAAGTTTTCCAGATTCTACTGCAAAATTATGCATAGCTTCTGCTAATTGACTTTTGCCAACGCCTGAAGGACCGTAAATTAGTGTATGTAACCCATTTGGAGGGTATAATATTGCTGCTTTTGCTTGATTAATTTGTGTTTTAAGACTTCCTTTATTTCCTATTATTTGATTGAAGGCGCTGTAATCTTCTATACTTTGCTTTATATTTTCACAGTTATCAACTTTTATTTGCTTATTTATTATTATTTCACTTCTCAATTTTGAAACAATGAATCTAGATATATCATAATTCATTTGATTAAGTATTCTTGTTAATTCTCGATCTGAAATATCTTCTTTATGATCAAGTATATTTTTTATATCCCCTATAAGTATCTTTTTTCTTCTTTCCCTTGAGTCTTGTATATTGTTTTTTATTCTTATATCAGCAACGTCCCTTCGTAATAAGTTTAGTTTCAAAGCTATTTGTTCATCTGTTAATGGATTTTTAACATCTTCACTCTTTATTATATTTAACACATTTTCAACCATATTAGTTCTCCTTAAATATCCTATTTATAGATAGCAACAATATAATATAAAGTTATTATTTTAGCTATTATCAAATATTAATAATAATAAGATTAAAGCATATACATTATGTAATCGTTTAAACTATGTATAGATTTTAGCTTCGCATTTTTAGAGTTTGCTTCTATTATGGATTTTTTTGTATATATTTATAACATTGCAGTGCAAATTAATCTAATTCAAATATCATATTTTTTTAATTTGTAATGAGTACCTATACTTATCTGCTCTGTAATACGATTTAGTGTATTCAACAATCTCATCGTTTTGATCAAATGAAATACGGGTGCGCAACAAAACAGTTACTCCTGATGCTATCTTTAGCTCACTGCACACATTATTATCAGGGTAACCTACTTCGATATTTTCATCAATTCTGACTATTTCAATACCCTTTTGTTCGCTTAAAAATTCATATAATGATCCTTTGTATAAACTTTTTAAAAGTGGCATTTCAAGCCTGCCCGCAAGATAGGTATTAAATACAACTAAGGGCATGTCATCTGCACATCGTACTCTATAAATACAATATACTAAACTATCTTTTTCTATTGATAACGCATTAGCTGTTTCTTCACTCGCATGTTCTTTTTTTATTATAACTTTTTTTGTTGAAGGAACTACACCTTTTGATAACATCTCATTAGTAAAACTGGTTATTCCAGATAGTTGTTCAACTATCTTTGGCTGTTTAACTGTTGTTCCCTTACCTCGTTGCCTTGTTAAATACCCTTCTAGTACCAATTCATTAATAGCTAAACGAATAGTCGTTCTACTTACACAAAAGATATCTCCAAGCTCTTTTTCTGATGGAATTATTTCACCATTTTTATATCGTTTCTCTTCAATATCTTGTAATAACTGCATCTTTATCTGGAAATATAGCGATGCTGCACCTTTGCTATAATCAAGTTTAGTATGTCTTTTTTTATTTTTTCCATTAATCATA
>DAVZGU010000521.1:0-1910 GCA_052274215.1 Clostridium sp.
TTTTAGAAAATCCACCCACTAAAATTACTTTATCCCTTAGTTCATCAATTTGAGTTAATGAATAGTATTTTTCATAACATAATGAGCTATAAATTTCATCACTTATTATGTAAATATTTTTTTCTTTTAGAATTTGAAAAAGTTTATCTCGCTCTAATAATGATAATGTTGCTCCAGTAGGGTTAGATGGATGCGACATCACTAAAATCTTAGGATTTTCTTCATTAATAAGTTTATTTAATGTTTCAAAATTAATAGTAAAATCACTGTTAAGCTTATAATTAACTACTTCTGCTCCAAAAATCTTCACACAGCTCTCATAAGCTGGATAAGCTGGGGTCGGCACCAGCACTTTGTCTCCAACATTTAAAAATGCTGCAAATGTGCATAGCAGTGCCTCACTTCCACCAACAGTCACGGTTATTTCATCAGCTGCATAGTTGATTCCTGTGCTGCATAAGAAATTAGAAATCTCATGTCGTAGCTCCGGAATACCTGCATTAGTTGTATATTCAGTTTTATTTTCATTAATAGCTTGAATCATGGCCTTCTTAATATTCTTAGGCACTGGAAAATCAGGTTGACCAAGAGTCAGTGAAATCGCCCCTTCAACTTGTGAAACCTTATTGAAAAATTTTCTAATTCCAGAAATCTCTACATTGTTTACATTATTTGAAAATAAATTTTCCATAACATCATCCTTTTCAATGTGTTTGTGCTTTTCAATCATTTGCATTATAAGTATTTTACTATATAATAGAATAAAAATCAGTATTTTTTAAATTGTTCTATGATAATGCTAATATTTTTCGTGTAATCGAAATTAAATGCATAAAAATGAAAATTTGGCTTAATACTTATAATATGAAAGGAGATTAACTATGAACTATGATTTAACCGACCCTTATGAAATTGCAAGGTACATAAAAGAAGCTAAAAAGGCAACTCCACTTAAACTCTATATCGATGGAGATTTATCACAATGCGAATTTGGGAATATAGAAAGTTTTGGTAACGGAAGCTTCTATATCCTTTTTGGAGAAAGTAATGAGGTATCAGATTTTCTAATAAAGTATAAAGACAGAATCAAAAAATCCAAACTTGAACAAGACAGACGAAACTCTGCTATTCCTTTGATAGATTTAAAAAATATCGATGCAAGAATTGAACCAGGTGCAATTATACGCGACAAGGTTACTATAGGTAAAAATGCCGTTATAATGATGGGTGCCATAATTAACATAGGTGCTGAAATTGGCGATGAAACTATGGTAGATATGAATGCTGTTGTTGGTGCAAGAGGTAAACTTGGTAAAAGAGTTCATTTAGGTGCAGGTGCAGTAATAGCCGGAGTGTTAGAACCGCCAAGCAAAAGTCCTTGTGAAATTGGAGACAATGTACTAATTGGAGCCAATGCTGTAATTTTAGAAGGAGTAAAAATTGGAAATAACTCTATAGTGGCAGCAGGATCTGTAGTTGTAAATGATGTTCCTGAAAATGTTGTAGTTGCTGGAACACCAGCAAAAATAATAAAAAATGTTGATAGTGGAACTAAAGAAAAAACTAAATTACTTGATGATTTAAGAAAATAAAAATTAAAAGAGCATATATTACTACAAATTCATCTTACTTTGCTAAGTAATTCTAAATTAATTTTATTGAAAGATACTAAACAGTACAAACTCGCTAACGCTCAAACATGTACTGTTCTTAACGTATCTTCCAATAAAATTAGTTTGAATTACTAAAGCTTGTTCGAATGTATTTTACGTAATATATGCTCTTTTCAACCCTATTAAAAGAAGAAAATTTATTCTATATATAATATGATATATCTATACTATATAACGTCTAGAGCTTCAAAGTCTTGCTCTTCATCAATCATATCTGCTTCTACTGTGTCTTCACCA
>DAVZGU010000522.1:0-1903 GCA_052274215.1 Clostridium sp.
TACTAAAAAGCCTGAATAAGCAGAAGCTATTAAAAGCCTATAATCTACGCCTTTAACTTCTTTAGCTAATTCCTTAGCAAAAATAGCTCCGATAACTAGACCAAAACCCCAGTTAATCCAACAAGCTATAGTAGAAATAATTGTAACAAGAATAATTGCTTGACTTGGTGATTTAGGGATTTTTGCAAGAATTTTAAGACCCTTTTTAAAAGATGGTGCATTGGCAAGCGCATGACCTGTAACTAATACTAGCGCCATTTGCATTGAAAAAGCGAGGAGCGTCCACAAACCCTTACTCCAGTGAATAGTCATAGCTAATGGTCCTTGACCAGTAAGCACCATCCCTAATATTAATACGAAAAAGGTAAGGATTACAGCAAATATGAATGGGTCTGGCAAATACTTTTGAACAAGATTAACACAACCATTTGTAAATTTTTTAAACATTTTTATTCCTCCCATTTTATTATGTGAATTTAATCTATACAAGAAAACGTATTACTGATTGTTTGTGAAAAAAATATTAATTTATACCCTAAAATTATACATGATAGTATAAAATAAGTCAAAAAACCATAAAATACATTTTTGTGACGTGAAATTTATCTGCAAAGGAGCCGGTAAAAAATAGGGGTGGTGTTTTATTCGTTTAAACCTGCAACATTTTTGTAAAGTCTTCATAGAATGGTATTATAAAAAATTTTGGGAGGATAAATTTGCAAACCCTAAAAATAGGATCAAGAGGAACATCGGTAATGGAAATACAAGCACTACTTAATAAATTAGGTTATGATGTGGGAGGAATAGACGGAATTTACGGAACTAAAACGGCACAGGCAGTATTGATGTTCCAAAGATATTTTGGATTATCACCTACAGGCGTAGTAAACGATGATACTTATAAACTTATGAATAGATTTTTAATGGGTTATGATACTTATAGAATTAGACCAGGTGATACAATATACCTTATAGCAAGGAAGTACTTTGTGACCGTAGAAAGTATAATTACTGCAAATCCTCAAATAAATCCCAACGACTTGCAAGTTGGAGAAGTGATCATAGTTCCATATTCATTGGATGTAGTTTATACAAATATTGATTACACTTATGATATTATGAAAAAAGATTTAGAAGGGCTAAAGGCTAGATATCCATTTATTGAAGTGGATAGTGGAGGCAAGAGTGAGCTCGGGAAAGAACTTTATTATGTGAAACTCGGTAATGGGCCTAATAAAGTTTTTTATAATGGATCTCATCATGCTATTGAATGGATAACTACTGTACTTTTAATGAAGTTTATTGAAAACTTTGCTAAAGCCTATGCAACAGGTCAAAATATAGAAGGGTATAATGTCAATGACATGTGGAATAAAAGTACCATATATGTGATGCCTATGGTAAACCCTGATGGGGTTGACTTAGTACTTAATGGTCTAGATAGAAGTAATCCATACTACAACGATTTAATTAAGTGGAACAATGGCAGTTCGGATTTCTCTAAAACTTGGAGTGCTAATATTCGTGGTGTAGACCTTAATCATAACTATGATGCTATGTGGCAAAAATCAAAGGATGCAGAAAAAAGCTATGGAGTATATGGACCAGGACCTACAAGATATTCGGGTACTGCGCCAGAATCAGAATCAGAGTCTAAGGCTGTAGCAGACTTTACAAGAAAAAATGATTTTAGATTAGTAATAGCGTATCACAGTCAAGGTGAGGTAATATACTGGAATTTTCAAAATTTGGCTAGTGCGGAAGCTAGAAGGATAGCAGTGATATTTTCTGGGCTAAGTGGTTATGAGCTAGGTGAACCCTTTGGAATTACGAGTTATGCAGGATACAAGGACTGGTTTATAGAAAAATATAGAAGGCCGGGTTATACCATTGAGGTTGGACT
>DAVZGU010000523.1:0-1894 GCA_052274215.1 Clostridium sp.
TGCTTACAGTTTAGTTAGTCTAGTACATAATAGTGCCTGCTTGTAAATAGTTAGTAAGTATTATAGTATAAAGCTATGAATTAAGAAAACATGGAAGGAAATTTATTTATGAAGAAATAGAATAAAAGCTTAAAGTAACTAGCAGAGTTTTTTAACTTATTCAGTATATACTAATTTAAACGCGCAAAAGGAGATAATACTATGTCTATGATTTATAATGATTTATACCAATTCAGCATTTATGTTTCACCTATTAACCTTTCATTTCATCAATATCTTTTGTTAACAGATGAACCAATTTTAGTTCATACTGGTAGCATAGAACAAGCAGAAATTCTAATACCACAATTAAAAGAAGTTCTAGGCGACAAAAATTTAAAATATATTTTTGTTTCACATTTCGAATCAGACGAATGCGGTGGCTTATCTTTACTGTTAAAGAATTTTCCTGAGGCAAAAACAATTTGTTCAGAAATCACAGCAAGACAGCTAATTGGATTTGGGATTACAGATGAAGCAATAATTAAAAAGCCTGACGAGACATTGATTAGCAGTGACTATGAACTTGAATTCATTAGTTACCCTTCAGAAATGCATCTATGGGAAGGTATTCTTCTTATGGAGAACAAGCGTGGAATATTCTTCAGCAGTGATTTAATCTTCGGTATGGGGGAATTTAATGGTGAAGTAATAGATGGAAACTGGCAGAAAGAAGTAGCTAATATCACATTAGAGCAGATACCAAGCACAGAACAAAGAGCAAAGGTTCAGCAAACTTTATCTGAATTAAATCCAAAGTTTGCGGCTGTAGGTCACGGTCAATGTCTAAAGTTCTAATAAAAAAGTTTTTCTAAATTAAGCAACATAACACTGAATGGGTTATGTTGCTTTTTTCTTACTACATCCCAACAACATTACGAATGTTGCGACATAAATTCAGATTATGCTCATAATCCCCCCAACTTATTTCTTTATCAAAGGTATTTGTAACTCGGTAAGCCATTCATCTTCGCTTTCTTTGTTCCAAATACCATCGATATAGTTTTCTCGTGGACTGTCACCAATTATATATCCATTATCTTCAATCCACTTAAAAGCAAATGCATACGCCTTTGCAAGTCCAGCATATGCTCCCTTGTGCATAACGGAAACTGCAGATACACTTTCAATTTTTTTAAATTTAATATCACCAGTTTCTTTACCCATTTTATCTACCGCTTCGCAGAATTCAATGTTAATATCTTTATCTTTGTATTCATTGTCAAGATACTTGATGAAGCAGTACTCAGGAACAGTAAATTTCAATTCAGGATTTGCTGCAGTAACCTCTTCTCCGACTGCCGGTATGAGATCAAAATATGAGTCATAACTTGGTACTGTCATCCTCTTTGAATAGACGATACACTCTGGTAATTCTTTGAAAATTGCTTGATAATTCATAATTAACTCATCCTCTTTCCCTTGTAATATAAATTCAATTCGAGATAGCTGTGTATTACTTTCAGCGATAGTATCTTCAATTTCACTCTTTCGTTTTTCCAAAATTAAATCTATACAGTGTCCGGACATAACCAGCTTGATTTCATCAATTGATAACCCAATTTGGCGAAAAGACTGAATTTTGTGAAGTTTTATCAACTGTTTCGTTGTATAAAAACGATAGTTTGTTTCCTCATCCACAAATTCAGGTTTTAATAAATCAATTTCATCATAATACCTTAATGCTTTTACTGTAGTTTTCGTAAGTTTAGAAAATTCGCCTATTCGAAACATATACATATCTCCTTTCCTTGTGAATTCAGATTACAGTATCCTCTAAAGGGAGTGTCAATAGGTCTTTTAATATTTTAGAGCAATATTATATAAATAAATTTACTTCACTTTTATCTACAAG
>DAVZGU010000524.1:0-1892 GCA_052274215.1 Clostridium sp.
CTTGCACGAATAACCGCATTCGACACCGCAGTTACCGCTTCTTTTTGGCCAATTACCCTCTCAGATAACTCATCTTCAAGTCTTAGAAGCTTTTTCCTTTCGCTTTCTTCAAGATTTGTTACAGGTATACCCGTCCACTTTGATACTATCTGTGCAATCTCCTTTTCAGTTACCTCTTCTTTAAGCATGGCTGTTTCATTATTTTGATGAATGTCTCCTTCTTTTTCTTTTATCTGAGCTTCAAGCTTTGGAATTACTCCATATTTAAGTTCTGCCACTTTATTCAAATCATATTCTCTTTCTGATTTTTCTATTTCACCTCTTGATGCGTCTAATTCTGCTTTTAAATTTCTAATTTCAACTATCTTAGATTTTTCTTTTTCATACTTTGCTGTCATTTCATTGTCTTTATCTTTTAAATTACTTAGCTCTTTCCCCAGCGATGTTAGCCTTTTCTTTGAAGCCTCATCCTTTTCTTTAGATAGTGCTTTATTTTCAATTTCTAGCTGAAATACCTTACGTTTAATCATATCCAACTCAGTGGGCATACTATCTATGTCAGTCCTTATCATAGCACAAGCTTCATCTATAAGATCTATTGCCTTATCTGGAAGAAATCTTGCTGTTATATATCTATCCGAAAGTTTTGCTGCCGCAACAATTGCTGAATCATGAATTCTTATGCCATGGTATATCTCAAATTTTTCTTTAAGACCTCTAAGTATTGATACAGAATCTTCCACTGTAGGTTCCTCAATGATTACTGGCTGGAACCTTCTCTCTAGGGCTTTATCCTTTTCTAAGTATTTTCTGTATTCATCAAAAGTAGTTGCCCCAATGCAATGAAGACTTCCTCTTGCGAGCAATGGTTTTATCATGTTTCCAGCATCCATAGAACCCTCTGATTTACCTGCTCCCACTATATTATGAATTTCATCTATAAATAAAATTATTTTTCCTTCACTATTTTCTACTTCTTTAAGCACTGCTTTAAGTCTTTCTTCAAATTCACCTTTAAACTTCGCCCCAGCAATAAGTGCTCCCATATCTAAAGAAAATATTATCTTGTTTTTAAGCCCTTCCGGTACGTCGCCCTTTACAATTCTTTGGGCTAACCCTTCCACTATAGCAGTTTTACCTACTCCAGGTTCTCCTATAAGCACAGGATTATTTTTAGTTCTTCTAGAAAGTATTCTTATAACTCTTCTTATTTCCTCATCTCTTCCAATCACTGGATCCAATTTATGCTTTTTAGCTTGTTCCACAAGGTTTATTCCATATTTCACTAATGCCTCATAAGTGCCTTCTGGATCAGGATTTTCCACTCTCTGATTTCCCCTAACGCTCGAAAGCACCTTTAAAAAATCTTCTTTAGTTATATTAAATCTCTTTAAAATATCTTTAATTTCTTTAACATTCACATCAATAATACCAAGCATTACATGTTCTACACTTATAAACGAATCTTTAAACTTTTTAGCTTCATCTTCTGCACGTACAAAAACTTCCTCAAATCTTCTCGTAGCATAAACGGATCCACTATCTGCACCACTTCCTGTAACTTTGGGCATACTATCTAGTGATTTTTTAATATCCTCATTAAGCCTTGCTATATTCACTCCCATTTTACTAAATATATTAGGAATGAGCCCATCCTCTTGAGCTATAAGTGCTGCAAATAAATGCAACGTATCTACCTGTTGATGATTGTTTTTTACAGCTAATAATTGAGCCTCATTTAATGATTGTTGAACCTTTACCGTTAATTTTTCTACATCCATGTAAATAACCTCCCTTTAGTTTACTAAATTATTATAAATAATACCATTTTAATTATAAAAAAACACCCTTTAAATAAGTTAAAAAATTATTTAGCCATTTTACCAGCAGAA
>DAVZGU010000525.1:0-1882 GCA_052274215.1 Clostridium sp.
TGTTCCAAAAATATAGATAAAAGCCAATACTCCTAATACTCTTAAAATATAATTAAAGTTAACTGAAGCTCCTTTTACACCTTTTGCTATATTCACAACATCTTTGGCAAGACTAGTTGTAATTAATCCCTCTATTTTTGGAGCAATAGCAGTAAAAATAGACGCTACTACTATAAATAAAATTGCGCCAATAAGTGCTCTCCTATATGGTTTTACGAAGGGAGAAATTTTTCTCATATTATCCGTTAACTTTTTCATTGTTCCATTTCCTCCTTTGTAAGTTGAGATGATGCAATTTCATAATAGATTTCGCAGGTTTTTAGTAATTCTTTATGAGTTCCTATTCCTACTATCTCGCCTTCATTCAATACTATAATCTTATTAGCATCAATTATTGATCCTATCCGCTGTGCAACCATTAAAACTACGGAATCTCTAGTTTCGTCCTTTAACTTTTCTCTAAGCATTGCATCTGTTTTAAAATCTAAAGCGGAAAAGCTATCATCAAAAATATAAATTTCAGGCTTTCTAACTAATGCTCTTGCAATAGATAATCTTTGCTTTTGGCCTCCTGACATATTAGATCCACCTTCACTTATTAATTCTTCAAATTTTTTATGTTTACTATTAATAAAATCATAAGCCTGAGCTACCTTAGCAGAATGTTCAAGTTCCTGTTTATCTGCAGCATCTTTACCAAATTTAATATTAGTGCCTATACTGCCAGTAAACAACAATGTTTTCTGAGGTATAAACCCCATTTTTTCACGTAGTGCCTTTAAATCATACTCTCTCACATCTACGCCATCTATCTTTATGCTACCTTTCGTAACATCATAAAATCTTGGGATTAAATTAATTAACGTACTTTTCCCACTGCCTGTACTTCCTATAAATGCAACTTTTTCTCCTTTTACTGCTGTAAAGGATATATCACTTAAAACTGGAATCTCTCCATCTGGATAAATAAAGGTAACATTATCAAACTCTACAATCCCCCTAATAGCTGTATTTTTAACACCATATTTTGGATTTTTAATAATAGGCTCTTCATCTAATATCTCACTAATTCTATCAGCTGAAATTTGTGCTTTTGGATACATGATAAACATCATTGAAAAAAGCATAATTGAGAACATTGCATGAAACAAATATTCTATAAATGCTACCAGTTGTCCAACTTGTAGCGTTCCTACATTTATCATTTTGCTAGAAACCCAAAAAATAGCGAGCACTGCTAAATTCAACAAGAAAAAGAAAGTTGGCTGAGAAATTGCCATAAGCTTATATAACTTCTTAGATAGATCTGTATAGTCATTGTTAATCGCTTCAAATCTTTTGTTTTCATGATCATCGTTACCAAATGCCCTAATTACTCTCGTTCCAGTTAAATTCTCTCTTGATATTCTATTTAATTTATCTAATTTTTTCTGTTGTTTTTCTGATATTGGATAAGATATCTTAGATATAATAATTACCCCAAGCACTATGAATGGCACCGTTATTGCTAATACTACAGACAAATGTAAGCTCGTTCTTATAATCATTACCAAACTTACAATAAACATAACTGGTGCAAGTAATGCTGTTCTTAATAGTGTATTTGTAAATTGTTGTAATTGAAAAACATCATTGGTTGTTCTGGTTATCATTGATGATATCCCAAACTTATCATATTCACTATGTGAAAATTCCTGAGATTTTTTGAAAATATCGTTTCTTAAATCTCTAATCATACTAGTAGAGATTTTTGAAGAACAGTACCCTAATAATATTGTACCCATGGCTCCAACTATAGATATTCCTACAATTATAATACCCATATGCTTTGTGTATTCGATATCCTTATTAGCTATTCCCGTGTCAATCACTCTAGCCATTA
>DAVZGU010000526.1:0-1880 GCA_052274215.1 Clostridium sp.
ACATGCTGCTCATCCAAAAAGTTAGTAGGCTCATCAAGTAGCAGAACATCTGGAGCTTCTAATAAAAGTTTTGCAAGAAGAATTTTCGTCCTTTGTCCTCCACTTAAATCTGCAACATCATTTTCAAGGCCAACATCTTTAAGTCCAATTCCTACAGCTACCTCATCTATCTTAGAATCAATACCATAAAATCCATTATTATCGAGCTGATCTTGTATTGTTCCCATTCTGTCTAGTAACTTTTCTAGTTCCTCAGGTGATGCCTCGCCCATTTTTTCTGTTACACTAAGCATTTCATCTTCTAAGTCAAAAAGATATTTAAAAGCATCCCTTAAAACTTCTCTAATCGTTCTTCCCTTTTCCAAAACCGTATGCTGATCCATGTATCCTACTCTTACGCTACTTGACCATTCAACATCGCCCTCATCTGGCATAAGCGAACCTGTAATAATATTCATAAATGTTGATTTACCCTCTCCGTTAGCTCCTATAAGTGCTATGTGCTCCCCTTTAAGTAATCTAAAAGATACATCTTCAAATATTACTCTATCACCAAATCCATGGCTCATGTTTTTTACTACTAATCTACTCATTTGTATTTCTCCTTACTATAGTTTGATTTTATATATTTATAATTTTAAAACTATTTCTAGTCATATATCTATTTGTTTTTAATAATTAGATGTTGTATATAGATTCCCATCCAAAGAAAATACGTCCAATTTTATCTATTTATGCTTAATTCGAGTGTGTATTGAAAAATGACACATATACTAGTGTAATTTATAATTGCCTTTATGTCAAAACAATTTTATGGATCTTATATTACAAATTAATTCAGTGTGGTATACTACTATAGATAAATAGCTTAATATTTTTATTAAAAATTGTTTTTAACTATAAAAAATATAAGAGACATAATAATTATAAATTGTTATGTCTCCTTAAATAACACAGGAGGAATTTAAAATGGCTTGCAAATTTTACTTATATAAAGGTAAAGGCAGAAATTCAGAAAATGGACACCTTTGGATATATGCAAATGAAATCGAAAACTTTGATGGTGAATATGAAAATGGAGATATAATTGAAGTGTACAATTTTAGACAGGAGTTTATAGGAAAAGGTTTCATAAATGACGTTTCTAAAATTGCTATAAGAATAATGACAAGGGATATTCACGAAGAAATAGATGAAGAGTTTTTCAGAAAAAAACTTGCCGCTGCATGGAAATATAGACAAACCGTTATAAATACTTCTAGCTGTAGATTCTTGTTTGGAGAAGCAGATTTTCTACCTGGAATGATTATAGATAAGTATGAAGACTATTATGTTATTCAATCTTTAGCACTAGGAATCGACAAATATAAAGATATAGTTGTTAAGTTACTAATGCAGGAATATAGTGCAAAGGGTGTCTATGAAAGAAGTGACGCTAGAGTTCGCGAGCTTGAAGGAATGGAGAAAACAACAGGATTCTTAACCGAACCCTTCGAAACCACTATAGAAATTATTGAAAATGGAGTTAAGTATTATGTAGATATTGCAAATGGTCAAAAAACCGGATTTTTCCTAGATCAAAAGGAAAACAGAGCAGCTATCCACAGATTATGCAAAGATGCTGATGTTTTGGATTGTTTTACTCACACTGGTTCCTTTGCGCTTAATGCAGGTATAGCTGGGGCTAAAAGTGTACTTGGAGTAGATATTTCTCAATATGCCGTAGATTGCTGCAAAAAAAATGCAGATCTTAATGGACTTTCAGGTACTGTTAAATTTGAATGCCATAATGCTTTTGACGTATTAAGAGAATGGTCAAGAGATAAGAGACAATATGACGTAGTAATACTTGATCCCCCAGCCTTTTCAAAGTCACGTTC
>DAVZGU010000527.1:0-1876 GCA_052274215.1 Clostridium sp.
GAAATAGTAAACATTGATTATATAAGTCGTATTCGTGAACATCCTAAGAATAAAAAAGGAAAGAAAAAGTCATTTGTACTTGATTAAATTAGAACAATACGCAAAAGATTAAAACCTTTAAGAAAGGGAGGATTAAGGGATGTTTATGAAAGTGAAAAAGGTGAAATTGGAGAATGGTGAAACATTGGCTTATAGAGAGAGTGGAAATGGCAATAAAAATCTTCTTCTAATACATGGCAATATGTGCTCAGGAGTTCATTTTTTACCGCTGGTCAAAAGATTTCCACCCAATTTCAAAGCATATATTGTCGATTTGAGAGGGTTTGGCGATAGTACATATAACAATAAAATAGACAATATAAAAGACCTTTCTGATGACCTATATGCATTTGTAAATCAATTAGGAATAAAGGATTTTATAATGATAGGGTGGTCTGCAGGGGGAAGTGTGTGTTTACAGTTTAGTGCAGACTATCCTGGTATTGTACAAAAAATTGTATTAATAGATTCGGTAGGTTACACTGGATGCCCGCTATTTAAAAAAAATGAGCAAGGAGAAATTCTAATAGGGCAAGTGTACAAAGATAGATTGGAAATGGCTGAAGATCCTGAAATTGCTCCTTGCCTTCAAGCAATTGCGAATAATAATTTTAATGCTATGAATATTCTGTGGGATATGGTGATTTATACAAATCGTAAACATTCAATAGAAGATAATAAATTTTATATAAATGCAACTTTAAAACAGAGGAATTTAGTAGATATTTATTGGGCACTATCTATATTTAATATTTCAAATAAACATAATGGTTATACTGATGGCAATAACCTAATAAACAAAATAAAAGCTCCAGTGCTGAGTTTTGGGGTGAGAATGACATTATAATACCAGAAAATATGGTAAGAGAAACCGTAAAAGCTTTAGTAGATAAAGCAGCACTTATTATATTAAAAAATAGTGGACACTCTCACTTAATAGACTGCCCTGATGTGTTGATACAAAATATTACTAAATGATTAGTTCGCAATTGTAAAGTATTGTAAAGCGAATATTATTTATATAATGTGTGGATAAATCCGAATTGTTGGGAGAGATGTACATGAATATTTTAGTAAGTGCCTGTGTACTAGGACAAAACTGCAAATATAATGGTGGAAATAATTTGAATATAAGTGTAGTTGAATTCATACAAAGACATAATGTGATTGAAATATGTCCTGAACTGCTGACAGGTATGAAATGCCCAAGGGCATGTGCTGAGATAGTAAACGGCATTGTTATGTCTGAGAATGGTGAGAATGTAGATGCAGAATATCGCAAAGGGGTAGAACTTGCAATGGAGAAAATTAAGGGACAAAAGATAGATTTAGCAATATTACAGTCAAGAAGTCCTACTTGTGGTGTAAATACTATCTATGATGGGTCTTTTAGTGGTACTTTAATTGAGGGATATGGTATATTTACTGAAGCCATCATTGAAAAAGGTATTAGAGTAGTAGACTCCGAAAATTTTTAAGTTTGCGCAATTCGTAAGTTACTGCTTAGCGAAATGATACAAGTTATGAGAATAACCCATAGTAAACTAATTACGCAATATTCTTTTAATCCAAATTAAGGGAAACTCAAAATTTGGGGATTCTCTTAAAGGTTGTAAAATATAAAAGATAAGCAAAAGGAGATTTATACTCCCACTTACAGAAGTGTTAGACCTTCCTTCTGAAATGTCGTTAAACCTTCTGCTTATCTTTTATTGTTAAAATACATACCATTGGATGTGAGGACATAACAATTAATAACTGTTATTAAGTATTAAGGGGGACATAATTGAAAAAGAGAATATCAGTTTTTATAATTATTGCTATTTTATCTTATGGA
>DAVZGU010000528.1:0-1876 GCA_052274215.1 Clostridium sp.
GTTTTTTTATATATAATTAACATTAACATATTTTCCTAACTTTTTCATGTATTCTACTAGTTGATTTACAAGCTTGAGCTTAATACTCAAATCTATTGGGAAATTCGGGTTTTGATGTGCCGGATTTATAGCCTTTCCTACCCATAAGTTGAAATGAGTACAATCTTCTATTAGCATTTTAACAAGTCTACTAGCTCCGTCGAGACCTTCTAAATTACAGGAATGCTCCTGTGATTCAAAAGTTGATTCATAATTTTTCAACTTTTCTATTGCCTTGCTTAAAGTTAGAACCCCTTCAGTTATTAAATCTATTCCGCCCATAGTTGCCGTAGGTGGTACATCTTTATCAAAAAAGTCGAAATTAACTTTAAGTACACGGCCTAGTTCTCTGCTTGCAATATTTGAAGCGGTTCCCCCACAAATTATTTTTTTCCCAGTTCCTTTTATGAATTCTTTAATAACATAGCTATCATTTCGTTCATCCTCAGGCGGACCAGTAAATAGATCGATAGTTTCTGGCTTTCGAGCTTTTACACATACGACAGTAGTATCGTCTCCAGGTTTTCCTCCGTATAAATCCCAACATACCTGGATTAAATCCTTAGCAATATTTTTTGCACTTCGCCTGTATTGTGTGTTCCGAATCAAGTAATTTTCTACATTATCCCAGCTCCACCCTAAATTCAATATGTTTCCAATACCTGCATGAATACATCCATCACTCACTACCGTAAGTACATCGCCCTCTTGCAGTATAAATTGACTTTCAACTACTTTCTTTTCATTAATAATACTTTCTTTTTTCTCTATTTTAATACCCTTATTGTTGCCTATCAAAAAGAAAGGTGGATTATCATATTCTGCAATATATGCCCTTCCATCATTATAAATTTTCATTAGAGTAAAGGTACAATAGGCAATATTCCTCACCTTACACACCGGTAGCGTATTTACTATAGTATCTACAGTTTCATAGATATCCGCCCCTTCTTTAAGCATAGTACTGGCAATTTTAGCCGTAAGAGAAGCTAGTATATTAGCTTTTACACCGCTGCCTAGGCCATCTGCCATAACAATTATAGTGCTGTCCTCAAGTCTTATTATATCTACCCTATCACCACAGAGTTCCTCATCTTTTTTTATCAAGTTATCATAAGCTACATCAATAAACAAACCCATTTTACTCACCATCTTCTCCTGCTACTATTTTCTTTAGCTTAGATAAAATAATCTTTGTTTCTGCAGTTGTTTCCCCAAGTAAACTCGCTATTTCTTGGGCAACTCTCATTTGCTTTTCTATAACCTCTTGAGCAGCATTTAAAGTATTTTCTTTAACCTTCATTAGTTCTTTTTTATTTTTCTCTTCAGCCATAATATTAACCATACTTGCAAGTACCATGTCTAGCTTCGGAAGATATACTATATTCTCTATAAACACTACGCCATACTTTGGATAAGCAACCTTTTTACCTATTATCTTTTCTCCAGATTCTCTTACCTTTCTAAAATCCTCATCATCAATAAGTAGCGATATAGGTTTGCCTATAATATTTTGAGATTGTATTTTAAATATATCCTTGGCCGCAGGATTTATCTCTCGTACATTCATTTCTCCATCTAATAAAATTAAATTACTAGCAGTATTTTCAACTATTTCATTAGAAAGGCTCTCTGCTTTACTTCTCATATAATGAAGACACATAGTAGTTTCAGCCATACCTTCGAATACAGCTTGAGCCTTTTGCCTACAAGAATTGTATCCACACACGCCACAATTTAGTTCATCTTTAAGTTCATATTTGCCCATTTCTTTCATAATAACTTTAATTTCTTTCTTAGTGGCTACAGCCTTTTTAATAGGTTTTTCAGTAAACTC
>DAVZGU010000529.1:0-1868 GCA_052274215.1 Clostridium sp.
AAGGACCCATTTGCTGTTTTCATCATATATTTTACGGTACATACAAGTTTTGGTTCGATCCACACGACATCTTCATTTCCAGAAGGCAAATCGTCAAAAGTAGATGTGCTTAATCTAGGTATGGATTTTATTATTTGAAAATCTGCTGTCGATATTCCAAGAGCAACATGTCCCTTGTATATCAATTTTTTTCTTGAATATTGACCAAGAACAATACTGATACTACTACTACTCTTGAAAATATATCCGCACACTACAAAATCATCATCCTGAAGATTTTTTATTTTAATCCAGTCCTTAGTTCGTTTATCTAAATAATATTTGCTATCCCTTCTCTTAGCTACTATACCTTCCAATTGATTTTCCTTAGCAAGCTGATAAAATGCAACACCTTGTTCCTCGATATATCTTGAAATAGCTATTCGCTCATTTTCTTTAACATTTTTTTCAAGTAATTTCTTACGTTTCATTAAGGGCAAGTCAATAACCTCATGATCATCATAGTAAAGAATATCAAATACTGTAAAGCTAGCAGGTGAACTAGATGATGCAAGTTGAATTTTGAAAGTATTTGTCATCATAGATCTTCGCTGAATCTCAAAAAAATCTGGTTTTCCATCTTTTGTAACTATTAACTCACCATCTAAAATGCAACGACGTTTGACCTGTTTGTTTATCTGTGACAATTCCGGTACTTTTACAAGCATCTTAATATTTCGTTTGTTACGAAGCTCCGTAGTGTCCTTATCAAGGTAGGCAATACACCTTTCACCGTCTAACTTTAGCTCATAGATATAATCAGGGCTATTAAATGCATCTTGCATCTCACCAATTAACATAGGCTTAATGTTTTTACTCTCAAACATATCCATTACGCGCCTTTTTTAGTTATTTTACGTTTGGGTTTTGAAGGGACTTTAGGCTGATTTTGTTCAATACTTGCCTTTAATGCATCCATAAGATTAATTACATTACTTGGAGTTTCAGACTTAGATGCAACAATTTCCTTGCCAGCTATTTTGTTTTCTAATAACTCTCGGAGCTTAAGCTGGTACTCATCCTTATACTCAGATGGATTAAATGGAGTAACCATTGAATTTATAAGAGTATTTGCCATAGTAAGTTCGTCCTTAGATATCTCTGGTTTGTTGTAAGTTTTAGGCAAATCTTTAATTTCATCTTCATAGTACATTTTCGAAATTAATATTCCATCCTCACGAGGAGTTATAGCAAGCAAGGTCTCTCTTGTACCCATTACGGTTTTACCTATAGCAATCTTTTGCTCAGACATAAGTGCAGAACGCAGAAGTTCAAAAGCTTTCTCACCACCAGCCTCAGGGATTGCTTGATATGTTTTATCATAGAAAATAGGTGATATTTGATTTAATTGAGCAAAATGTAGTATCTGTATGGATTTTTCTTTTTCAGTTTTAATTTTTTCAAGTTCATCATCTGTTACGACTACATAATGATTTTTATCATATTCATATCCTTTAATAAGGTCTTTAGCTATAACTTCCTTACCGCAATGACTACACGTCTTCTTGTATTTGATCCTCGCATTATCTTCATCGTGGAGCTGATTAAAATGTATGTCATTATCTTGAGTAGCAGTGTACATAGATATTGGAATCGCTACAAGAGCAAAGGAAATTACTGTTCTATGGGCTATAGCCATTTAAAACACCTCTCTTTTTATAATCTTATATTTATCTCTACTAATTGTTTAAGATTATTGTTTCCTGAAAGGTATTTTATTAAACTCATTAAATTTAATACATGATAATATATTAAGATTTTTAAACCACATTAGATATATTTAAAGATACAGAAATCAGAAGCGGTCTTTATAACGTTGAAGTCATCAT
>DAVZGU010000530.1:0-1866 GCA_052274215.1 Clostridium sp.
CAGTATTTGAGATACCAGGTTATGATAGATTGATATTTTTAACAGATGTTGCCTTCAATATGTATCCAGAATTAAAAGAAAAAAAGGGTATAATAAACAATTCAGTAGCGGTAGCAAAGGCTTGTGGTGTTGAACTTCCTAAAGTAGCAGTAGTTTGTGCAGTAGAAGTAGTAAACCCAAGTATGCAAGCAACACTAGATGCAGCAATGCTTTCAAAAATGAGCGATAGAGGGCAAATAAAGGGATGTATTGTTGATGGACCTTTATCATTAGATATTGCAATATCAGGCGAGGCTGCAAAACATAAAAAAATAGAGGGTCCAGTAGCAGGTAAAGCAGATATTCTTGTAATGCCTAATATTGAAACAGGAAATGCTATGTACAAATGCTTAAATTACACTACTAAATCTAAGAGTGGTGGATTACTAGTAGGTACTTCTGCTCCCGTTATATTAACTTCTAGAGCAGATACTCCTGAAACTAAATTACATTCGATAGCACTTGCAGCATTAGTTGCAGAATATAATAAATAAAATTACTACTGGCTTAGGCTCGTTAAAATAGGTAGCAAGTTAAAGGTGCTTAGCATACTTGCTTGCTATTTATTTGAATACGATGTGAAGCACAAAGGAGGAACAATATGTCATATAAATTGTTAATTATTAATCCTGGTTCAACTTCTACTAAAATAGGTGTGTATGAAGATGAAAATGAAATTTTAGAAGAAACATTAAGACATTCATCAGAAGAAATAGGTCAATTTAAAGGTATATTTGAACAGTTTAATTTTAGAAGAGATGCTATATTAAATATACTTAAAGAAAAGAACTTTGATATCAAAACTTTGGATGCCATAGTAAGCCGAGGAGGACTTCTAAAAGCTATTGAAGGTGGTACTTATGCTGTAAATGAAGCTATGCTTCATGATTTGAAAATTGGAGTACAAGGCCAGCACGCTTCAAATTTAGGAGGACTAATTGCAAGCGAAATCGGAAAATCTCTAGATATACCAGCATTTATAGTTGATCCAATAGTTGTGGATGAACTTATTGATGTGGCTAGAATATCAGGTATGCCAGAAATAGAAAGAAAGAGTATTTTTCATGCTTTAAATCAAAAAGCAGTAGCTAAAAGGTATGCAAAAGAAAATGGTAAAAAATATGAAGAACTTAATTTAATAGTTGCACACATGGGTGGCGGAGTTTCAGTAGGAGCTCACAAAGATGGAAAAGTTGTTGATGTCAACAACGGACTAGATGGAGAAGGCCCATTTTCACCAGAAAGATCTGGAGGATTACCAGTAGGAGATTTAGTTGAAATGTGTTTTAGCGGAAAATACACTTTAGAAGATATGCAAAAGAAGATAAATGGAAAAGGTGGATTTGTTGCTTATCTTGATACAAATGATGCTAGAGAAGTAATAGAGAAAGTACAAGCTGGCGATAAAAAAGCTAAATTGGTTTTTGAGGCTATGGCATATCAAGTAGCTAAGGAAATTGGACAATGTGCAGCAGTTTTATCAGGAAAAGTAGATGCTATAATTTTAACTGGAGGAATAGCTTATGGTAAGGCTACAGTTAAGTACATAAAAGAAAGAGTAGAATTTATAGCAAATGTTGTAGTTTATCCAGGTGAAGATGAATTACTAGCACTAACTCAAGGTGGGTTAAGAATATTAAACGGTGAAGAAAAGGCAAAAGAATATAAATAACAAATATATTAATAAGTTGTTTTTATAATTTTAAAGTGATCTATTTAGGCAGCTCCAAAAAAATAGACTAGCATACCAGCTAGTTATTTTTTTGAAGCTGCCTTAAATCATCTCCTGGGTCGCTGCATATTAACGACTTCAGAAGGAGAGTTATA
>DAVZGU010000531.1:0-1830 GCA_052274215.1 Clostridium sp.
ATCTGCTGTTATAGCGATTATATTCTCTATGTCAGTAATGCAATTTTTACCAACAATTGCTGGATTCTTTCCACAACATGAATGGGCAAAATGGGTTACAAGCAGCCCAACGAGTGTATTTAATAGTAAGACTTGGATGTATCCAGTGGTGTATTCACTATTAACTATATTCTTTAATTGGTTCTATACACAAGTTACGTTTAAGCCTGATGAAATGTCAGAAAACTTAAATAAATCTGCTGGATTTATTCCAGGTATAAGACCAGGTGAGCCTACAACAGCATATTTCGAAAGTATTCTTAATAGAATATCTTTCATTGGAGGAATATTTGCAGCATTATTAGCTGTTACACCAATAATCATAGATAACTATACTTCATTCAAAGGAATACAATTTGGGGGAACAGCACTTCTTATTATAGTTAGTGTTGCTCTAGATTTCACAAGAAAGCTAGAATCACAAATGATAATGAGACACTATAAAGGATTTCTTAAATAAGATTAAATAATGGAGATGATGCCCGTGAAGATTATTTTATTAGGTCCTCCTGGAGCAGGAAAAGGAACACAGGCAAAATCAATTAGTAATAGATATTCAATACCTCATATTTCAACAGGAGATATTTTTAGAAAGAACATTTCTGGAAATACTCCATTAGGAATAGAGGCAAAGAAGTACATGGATAACGGACAGTTAGTACCTGATACAGTTACTATAAACATGGTTAATGATAGACTTCAAGAAGAAGATTGTAAAAATGGATATCTACTTGATGGATTTCCAAGAACAGTTGCTCAAGCTGAGGCATTACAAGAATTTTTAGATAGTAGAAACGAAAGCTTAGATACAGCATTATGTATAGAAGTTCAAAATGAGTTTATACTTGAAAGAATGACTGGAAGAAGAGTTTGTCCATCATGTGGAGCAAGTTATCATGTTAAATTTAACCCACCAGCGGTTGAAGGAAAATGTGATCTTTGTGGAAGTGATTTAATACAAAGAAAAGACGATACAGAAGAAACTGTAAAGGAAAGACTTGATGTATATGAAAAACAAACACAACCACTAATTGATTTTTATAGAGATAAAAATTTACTTTCAACAGTTGACGGAACTAAAGCAATCAATGAAGTATTTGAAAGTATTTGTGAAATTTTAGGAAGCGCTAAATAATGATTTTTATAAAAGACGATTTAGCACTTGCTGCAATGAGAAAAGCAGGAAAAATAGTAGGGGAAACATTGCTACTATTAGAAAATAAGATTAAGCCAGGTATAAGCACTGGGGAATTGGACAGAATAGCAGAAGAGTTCATAATGGGCAAGGGAGCTAAACCATCCTTTAAAAGGTTGTATGGATTTCCTAAAACATTATGTATTTCTGTAAATAACCAAGTAGTTCATGGTATACCAGGAGACTATATATTAAAAGAAGGAGACATAGTTAGTATAGACTGTGGAGCTTTCGTAGATGGTTTCCATGGAGATGCGGCTAGAACTTTTCCAGTAGGTAAAGTTTCTGAAAATGCAGAAAGACTTATACAAGTAACAAGAGATTGTTTCTTTGAGGGAATTAAATTCGCTCAAATTGGTAATAGATTAACAGATATATCACATGCCATACAAAAATATGTTGAAGCAAATGGATTTTCAATTGTTAAGACTTTTGTAGGACACGGGATAGGCAGAGATCTACATGAAGATCCTGAAGTACCAAACTTCGGAAGACCAGGTAAAGGTCCAATGCTTACAAAGGGCATGGCTTTAGCTATAGAGCCAATGGTTAATGAAGGATCCTTTAGAGTAAGAACTTTAAAAGATAATTGGACG
>DAVZGU010000532.1:0-1818 GCA_052274215.1 Clostridium sp.
TAAAAAAGTACATTCGAAAAAAAAGACCGATCATGCGACCAGTCCTTTTTGATATGCCCAATCAGGTATACCCATTGGAACAGCTTCAAGGTATCGAATCATTGGAACAACATTTGATTGTTCTTCTTTGTCTTTAAGAATTGAAATATCAATACCATATTCAAGAAGTCTACTTCTCCAACGATAGAAAGCAGTCTTTGAATAGAAACGTCTTAAATCTTGACCTTGTTCCCATAAAGCATAAACAGGAGTAAGGCTTTTCGGTAAGGTTTCTAAAATAGATTGATCTAGAGCCATGTTTTCACTCAACTGCAATTTACTAATGAATTGATCATTAATAAGCATTGTAGCGACATCAGAAGTCCAGTTACAACCTAGGTGTAGCATCCAATCATTCAATTGAGTAGAAAGTATTTTGATTTCAAAGCGTAACGATTTTTCAGCGTATTCTACAAGTTCGGGTATCTGTAGCAATTTATCAGGTAAACGATGACTTTTATCCTTAGAATTGATCTCATCATATTTAAAATAGATTTTAGGAACAAAACGTCTAGATTGTGGTGTGAAATACAAAGTACCTTCTTTGAATAAGCCAGCACCCCTAAACATCATATTCGCAGAATTACCAGCAGCACGAAGCCAAGAACGAGCTAATTGAGCAGATGGAAAAGAAAAGTGTTCATTAACATCAACACGGCTTAAACGGTAATAACCGTCTTGAATCATGTTGTATTCTGTTTCAGTAGGCTTTAACTCTAATTCATCCATCATAAAGAGCTTGTCCATCAATTTAGCGACAAGATATTTAAGATCATTTGTTCCGAACACGTTATGACCTTGCAAGAACTTTGCAGGATTACCCGATATTTCAATCGTATTATCAGTATGAGAGCGAATAGTAATATTTGAATCGTGTGAGCCTTTAACGCTTAAACGGTTGCAAATTTCATATTCAAGACGTTCAACGCCATCAACTTTTTTTGTTCTTATAGACCGACCAGAAGAAAGAACTTCAGGATTGTGTGTACAAGTTATTTTAGCCGTTATCCAATCAATCATAATTTTTTAATCTCCTGAGAAAAACCGCCCAAGAGTTCATTTGCATCCATTATTGCGTTTTGACCAAATTGTTTTAATACAGCAGTTGGATCATTTGATTTCTTAACCTCAACCATTGCGGAAGCCATGCTTTCAAGTATTGGCTGCATTTCTTCTAATAGTTCAACAACAACCTTAGACATAGGCTTATTTTGAATTTCCGCAAGATCAGAAATAACAGCATAAAGTTCAGGTTTCAAACTAATTGGAATTCGCTTACTTGTAGTTTGGTTTGGCACGTTATAGTTCTCAAAATGAAACAACCTGTATCTAATGTATAGAATAAAATATAGTCTGTAAAGTTATATATTCCCGAAAGTGGGACAGATGTGAGGTATTACTAAACACCTCACACTCGCGGAACAACGTCCTCGGTCGGTCGGTCGGTCGTTTCCTCCTCCTCCTCCTCGTCCTTATTTTCTCGCGCGTGTTTGTTGTCATGTTTATATGTTGTCAGTTCGCACCCATGCGGGATGCTCTGTATCTATAGTGATAGATCGGAAGGGAGCTGTAATCAGGGAAAGGAGGTTTGAAATTTTTATTCTGGAGTCGTCACTCATAGACACTCGTTCGGAAACGGAATATCGTTTTAAAAATACGAAATATCGTATCTCATAAAATAAATTAAATATCTCATATATTAGATTGTGTACTCACTACACTTTTAAAAAAGTACATTCGAAAAAAAAGACCGATCATGCGACCAGTCCTTTTTGATAT
>DAVZGU010000533.1:0-1812 GCA_052274215.1 Clostridium sp.
CTGTATTTTAGTGATGATCAAGCTATGTACTTAGTAGGGGAGAAAAGAAATATAGCAAAGCCTACAGCTAAGTCTATTGTAGAGGAATTAGTAAAAGGACCTAGTGCAAAGAATGAAGGAGCAGGAAAATTGTATGCAACATTGCCTGTTGAAGCACAAGTACTAGATGTGCAGATTAAAGAACATACAGCTTATGTTGATTTTAAAGGCAACTTAAGCGAGGAAATGCAGGGTGGATCTGCGGGTGAGGGAATGGCTTTATTTTCAATAATAAACACATTAGTTTTAGACAAGGAATTAGGAATAACAAAGGTTCAATTTCTTGTTGACGGAAAAAAGGTAGATACTATCAAAGGCCATTATGATGTTAGTAAACCTATGAGTGAAAATAAAGAAACGATAAAAAAATAATACCCATAAGGCTTTAGATTTATAGTTTACTGAAAAACAAAAAAAGACAAGTTTCTTATAAATACATTTAAACAAATAACAAGTCAATATGCTAGCCTATTTGACTTGTTATTTATTTTCATGTACCTAATAACTTGCCTTTTAACCCTAGGGACTATTTGACAACTTAGAACAGTCTTCGCTACAACCCATATACATACCTACACACCCATTTGTAATCTTTCAACAACATACAAGCATTACAGCACATATATACATCTTTGCTCGACAATATAGAACACCTTGGGAGCCAAAAACAATCTCTCGATTAAGAATAACCCCTAGTTATAAGTTAATAAAACCTGCGGCAACCTATATCATCTTAGCTCGAACATTACACATCCGGGAGAACCAGATATATACGGTTAGGCACATATCTAGCTGTTAAGGACCCATAATAATCTTCCCTCCGGCATATACAAAACCTTAGCAGATCTCGCACACACCTTTGGCCGAATGCTCTAAAGCCATTTCCAGCCTACGAGCACTCTAGACTCAACCATAATAAATCATCTACTAAGATTATTGTATGCTTTTTTTTGTTTATTATACTATAAGGCATAATAAAAAAATTATAAAATTAGCCTAGAGTAAGGATCTCTTTCAGAGAGGATATAACAAATTTAACATCCTTTTCAGAAACCCAATTGTGAGTAACAAACCGCATTAATCCATCTTCTTCTCCATTAATTTTTATTCCTCTATTGTAGAATTTCTCTACTAATTTATCGCTACTAAATCCAGTACTCCTCATATCAAAGAATACCATATTAATATGGATATATTCCTTATTGACTACTATGCCAGGGATCCTTGACAATTCTTCGCCTAAAACTATAGCATTTTTATGATCTGTTTTAAGTTGAGGAATCATCTCACAAAGTGCTACAAGGCCTGCTGCAGCTAAAATACCTGATTGTCTTAAACCTCCACCTAAAACTTTTCTTTTCTTTCTTGCCTTATCAATAAAAATTTTACTACCAGCAAGCATAGAACCTATAGGTGCACAAAGAGCTTTGGATAGGCAAAACATAACAGAATCACAATACTTAGTAATTTCTTTTGCATCCACATCTAAGTAAGCAGAAGCATTAAAAAGCCTTGCTCCATCTAAGTGAACAGGTACTTCATGCTTTTTTGCCAAGGTATAAATTTTTTCCATTGTACTTATAGGTATTACTGTACCGAAGGAATGAGCATTTTCTATGCATATAAGGCCTGTACTAGGATAATGAATGTCTTCTTCCTCTTTTCTGATTTTAGATTCAATTTCTTTAGGATCTAATTCACCCTTATTGCTCCTTAGAGTTCTAAGTTGAACCCCAGCAATTATTGATGCGCCAGCAACTTCATGCATTACTA
>DAVZGU010000534.1:0-1810 GCA_052274215.1 Clostridium sp.
AATTGACAAAACTTCTAGTTGTAACTATAATGAGTACAACAGCAATTGTAATCAACATAGTTACATCAACAATTATAACTTAATGATTATAACTTAATGATTAAAAATGGGAGGATGATATATATGAAAATAGCAATTATAGGGTCAAATGGGAATGTAGGAAAGGTGATTTTGAATGAAGCGGTATCAAGAAATTATGAGGTTACAGCCATTGTCCATAATCAATCGAAATATATAAGTGAGAATGACAACTTAAAAATAACTCAGGCAGATGCATTTGATGAAAAAAGTTTAGTAAATGCAATAAGAGGAAATGACGTTGTTATTAGTGCCTTTGGTCCTAAGTTAGGAGAAGAAGGCAGTCTACTATCTGTTACAAAAAATCTAATAAATGCAACAAAAAAAGCTTTGGTACCTCGACTTATCGCTATCGGTGGAGCAGGAAGTTTATATGTGGCTCCTGGATTGAAATTGGTTGATTCAGAAAGCTTTCCTGATGACTGGAAAGCAATCGGCTCAGCACACACTGACGCCTTAGAACTTTATAAAAATGAAAGTGAACTGGACTGGACAGTTTTAAGTCCGGCAGCCCTATTTGAACCTGGAAACATAACTGGAAAATATAACATTGGCAAGGATAATTTAATTGTAGATGATCAAGGCGCAAGTAGAATTTCTTTTGAGGATTATGCACTGGCTCTTCTTGAAGAAGTTGCAAATCCAAAATTTTCTCGTGAAAGATTTACTATTGGGTACTAATATTTTAGGAGGTAGAAAACTATGAAAAATAAAATATATTATGTTATGGATACAATGTGTGGATGGTGCTATGGTTTTAGTGATGTCATTACTAAAATCCATGAAAAGCATAAGGATAAATATGACTTTGAAATCATACCTGGCGGTATGTGGATAGGTGATGACGTTAAAAAGATGGACACTCATTTAGGTGAATATATAAAAACTAACAATGTTAGAATAGAGGCCTTAACTAATATGAACTTTGGTGAAGCCTTCAATAAAAATGTATTAGAGAACAGTCGTAGAGTTCTAGATAGCCTTCCAGGTGCAAAAGCAGTGGTTCTCTTTCAAAAATCGAATAGAGATATGTCCTTTAATTTTCTAAAAAAAATACAGGAAGCATTCTTTGTAAACGGCGAAGATATGAATGATCTTTCTGTCTATACTAAAATTGCCGGAAGTTTTGGTATTTCTAAAGAAGACTTTGAGAAAAGATTTCTTTCACAGGAATTACAGCAAGAAGCTTTTGAATACTTTAATAAAGGCCAAGAATTGGGGGCACGGAGTTTTCCAACAATTATTCTTGAAAAAGAAAATAAAAGAACAATCATAGCACAAGGCTATAGCCATTTTGAGGAACTTGATAAAATTCTATTGAATGGGTAAGTGTCTATGTGATATGATTCAAAAGCAGTATATAGATAAAAAGGGGGGTTGGTCATGAAAATAAGTAGTCGCTTCTCGGTAGCAGTCCACATACTATCTATTCTATCCATTTATTCAAATCCATTGCCCACCTCAGATATGATTGCAGGAAGTGTGAATACCAACGCAGTGGTAATTAGAAGAATACTTGGAATGCTTAAAAATGCAGGTCTTGTTGATATGAAACGTGGAACTGGCGGTTCGTATCTTACTAAGCATATTGAAGATATAAGTTTATTAGAAGTATACAAAGCGGTAGAGGTCGTGGACGATGGTGGTTTGTTTCAAATTCATCCAAATCCAAATCCCAATTGTCCCATAGGTGCAAACATTCAATCCGTTATTGAAGTCACATTGTTCAGTG
>DAVZGU010000535.1:0-1807 GCA_052274215.1 Clostridium sp.
CAATAACTTTGACTTCCTTTTCTGAACATTTACTAATTAGTGAATATAAAACATTAGTATTAGTATTATTATTCACTTGTTCAAAAAACAAATAGTCTATCGAAATATGTAAACATTCAGAAAGGTTGATCAATGTATTGATGCTCATTTTCCTTTCCCCTCTTTCAATTTGTCCTAAAAAATAAGGGGAAATGTTTAAAATTTCTGATAATTTCTCTCTTGTCATATCAAATTTTTCTCGTTCAATCCTAATTCGATTTCCAATTTTCACATAATCAATTTCATTCTGCATATTACTCACCCTTTATAGACTTACATATTAATTAACCAATCTAACAATACATTAAAATCCTTAATACATAAATAAGCACACTGCATACAAATTATATATATTTATTATTTTAATATGTGCAAATATTTTGTTTTTATTCAATATGTTTTAGCCGTTTTCACATATTATAGTTAATTCATCGTCTTCGAAGCTAGGCATATTCTAAGAAGATAATCAGCGACCCAGGAGATGATTTAATTATAATTATAAAGTATTTTTAAAAGTGTACGATAATAGTGTATAGAAAAAATTTATACAAAATGGGTGATATTGATGGCATTATCTACAGATATGATTAATAATACATTGTTAAAGCAATATATGTCTAAAATTAAAAATGGTAATATGACTTCTGATAAAAGCAATAATGATGTTGAACATGAAAAAGAAATGCAGGAATCAGCTTTTCAAACAATGCTTATCCAAATGATGGGTAGCTCAGGTAATTCAATGATGGCAGAGCTTATGGCTACTGCTTTAGCAAAGCAAGATTTTTTTAGTTTAGATGATTCATTGGGTGCCATAAGTAATTTTAGTTCAAATATGAGAGATGCAACGCAAGCATTATCAAATGATACCAGCGAAGATACATCTAATAAATTCACAGGGCTCGGGTCTACATCTGCTAAATATGAATCTAATGTTAATCCAGGAACGATAAGTAATAATTCGGGAGATTATGGTGGGAAGTCATATGGGGCGTGGCAGTTTTCATCAAAAACAGGTTCTTTGGATTCCTTTATCAATTCGCTTAGTACAAAAGATAAGGAGTTTTATTTAAAACTATCAGAGGCGAAAGCTAAAGATGGTAATAGGTTTGGTGAAAATTTTGATGCTGCGTGGTCTAGTATTGCTTTAAATAATAAAGATAAATTTTTGAAACTGCAACAAGAATGTATAAAACAAAATTATTATGATACAGCAGCACAAGATTTAAAATCAAAATATGGGTTTGATATAAGCACAAAAAGTAATGCGTTAAAGGAAAGTTTATTGTCTACAGCAGTTCAACATGGTGTGGGAGGAACTTCATCTGTATTCTCTAAAATTAATTTAAATAATAGTGATGGTAATATCATAAATGATTTGTATAATGAACGTCAAAAAGTTAACGTTTACTTTAGAGATAGTTCACAAGCGATAAAAAAAAGTGTATACAATAGATTTACGAGGGAAAAGCAAGAGATGATTGATATGTTAAATGGAGAATCTGTTTAACGACATTTCAGAAGGAAAGTCTCCCACTTATATAAGTGGGGGTTACATACCCTAACAAAGAGAAAACTTTAGTGGGAGTATAAAGTTCTGTATGAAGTCGTTAACATTACAGCGCCACAGGTAATGAGCAGCTTCGAAGAAGATAATTTAATTATCAATAAAGAGGGGGACTTGAAGAGTGAAAAGTATTAAAACTAGGATTACAACATTTATATGTCTAATAGTAATAGGGGTACTATGTTTTTCTACATTTACAAC
>DAVZGU010000536.1:0-1800 GCA_052274215.1 Clostridium sp.
AAACAGTTAATACAAAGTGATAATGTTGAAGATATCAAGGTGAAAAATGAAATAATAGAAAAAATTGAGCAAAGTTCCAATTATATTTGTTTCAATTAGGTTGAAAAATATCTTTGTATAAATTACATATATATGTTAAAATATTATCGAAACTGGCTTAGATGGAGGAATAAACATATGAGAATTATTTCAGGAAGTGCAAGAGGAAGAAAATTGTTGTCCCCTGTGGGGATGGGAACGAGGCCCACATTAGATAGAATAAAAGAAGCTATATTTAATATAATCCAGGATAGAACACGAAATGCTATAGTCGTGGATATGTTTTCAGGTACTGGTAGCTTAGGTTTAGAGGCCGCAAGTAGGGGAGCTGAAAAATGTTATCTAATTGATATGGGTGACACTACATTTGATATGTTACAAAAGAATGTAGATAATTTAAAGTTTAACGATAAATGCAAGTGCTTAAAAGGTGACACATATAAATACATGCAACAATTTGCAGATGAAGAGATTGTGTTTGATTTGATTTTTATAGATCCACCATATGCTAAAGACATGATTCCACCTGCTATTGAGATTATTGCATCAAATAGCCTTTTAAGAAAAGATGGGTTGATTGTTTGCAAAATAGATTCTACAGAAGAAATATATGAAGGAAATTCTATTATTCAGCTTTCCGATTTAAGAAAATATGGTAACACTACTGTATTGTTTTACAAATATAAGGAGCTAATAGTTAAGAATTATTAGTGTCCTTAAGAAAATACATGAGGGTAACAATTTATAATTGTTACCTACCTCAGAGGAAAACGTGGAGGCATAAGATGGAAAAAGCAATTTGCCCTGGAAGTTTTGATCCAATAACAAACGGACATTTGGATATTATTGAGAGGGCGTCTAGAGTTTATGATGAATTAATCGTAGGAGTACTAGTTAACCCTGAGAAGAAATGTCTCTTTTCTGTAGATGAGAGAATAGAACAAATAAAAAATGTAGTTAAAAATTTACCCAATGTACGCGTGAAGAAGTTTAGTGGTTTACTTGTTCAACTAATGAATGAAGAGGGTGCTAGTGTCATTGTGAAGGGACTCAGAAGTGTTTTAGATTTTGAATATGAGTTTCAAATGGCATCAATGAATAATAAATTGGATCCAAGTAAGGAAACTGTGTTTATGATGACAAAGACAGAATATAGCTATATAAGTTCCTCTTCAGTTAAACAGGTTGCGATGCTTGGAGGATGTATTGAAGGATTAGTACCTCAGGAAATTATTCCAGATATTATTAGGAAAATTAATTCTAAATAGGGGGGAAATATGGATGTTATAAAGCTTTTAGAATACCTTCAAGAAATTGTTGAAAGTTCTTCTAAAATACCTGTTACAGGTAAGGTGGTTGTAAATAAAAGAGAAATATTAGATATAATTGATCAAATTATGAGTCATTTGCCAGATGAGTTTAAAAAGGCTCAGTGGATTTGTGATGAAAAAGAAAGAATTCTTGTTGATGCAAAAAAACAAGCTAAAATTTTTGAAGAAGAGACCATTGATAAAATAAGAAGAAGAGTTGAAAAGCAAGACTTAGTTAAAGAAGCACAAACTCGAGCTGAAGAAATTATAGCGTCAGCTCAGAGAGATGCTAAAATTATGAGGCTTGGGGCTAAAGACTATGCGGATGAAATATTGTCCCAATTAGATAAAGAGATTGAATTAAAAGGTCAGAAAATGCTTCATAAGATTAAAGGGGATGTTCAAGATTTTTTAATATCTCTACAAGGAGAAGTTACGGATACCACAACTT
>DAVZGU010000537.1:0-1786 GCA_052274215.1 Clostridium sp.
TTAAAGTAACAAATAATTTATTAAAAAACAGCGGTGGGCAAGGTGTAATATTCGGCTACAATTCAACAACTGGAAAAGGTACAACCAACTCTGTAGCAAGCAATAATAAGTGTATAGGCAATGGTCAGGAAGGTGCTACAATTTACGGAGGTAGCGAGAAGGTTACTAGTGGAAATTCTCTTATCGGCAACACTTGTAAAAATAACAGATTTAATCAAATAGAGGTATGGCAAACTAATAATAATATTGTTAAAAACAATATTGTAGAAGAATCAATAACTGGAGTTGGTAACTTAGGAGCAATATGTTTATTTGATGCATCGGAAGCGACTGTTACTGGAAACAAAGTATTATCTGCTCAAAATAATGGTATTGATATAACTTCTGGGAGTTCAAATTGCACTATAACAAACAATGATATATCAAATACAAATGGCAAAAAAGATAACACTGTAGAAAAGGGTAATGGAATATTACTTGACTCAAATGGGAAATCTCAACCTCAATATATAACAATTAAAAATAATAAGATTAGCTCAAGTAATGGGACTATAGCTAAGAGTGGTATCTATTCAACTTCTAATACCAATCAGCACAACAAAATCGATGGTAATACAATAACAGGTTACAAGAATGGACTTCATGAATATGCTAAAAAGACCATAGGAAAATAAAGAACTTCTCCTGCGTGCCTCCAAATAAGAGATTGAAACGTGAAATTCCATTAAGGAATTCTAATCTTTTGCAAACATAAAATTCTCTAACGCTCACATTCGGCGTCCTGCCTCAGGTTCGCTAGCCTGACTTCCTATCAGTCTTACGAGAATTTTATATTGGCAAAACAAGAATTTCTAGATGGAATTTCAATGTTTCTGCTCTTCTTATTTTGAGTCACTTCTGGAGAAATTTTATGACATTATGCATTTGCACTAAGATATATTTAAGATGTATGGGAGATAACAAAACAATAAATCTCCATGCATACCCCAAAAGTCTTTTAGCCGGTAGGCTGCAGATGTGGTACATATGCTTTGGATTTAATATTCTCAAAACAAAAATAAAAGGGATAATTTTAAAAATTATCCCTTTTATTGCGCTTATATTGTTTTCCAAATACTTCGGCTTCTGCAATAAAATATGGAAATGAGTCTGCTAATGCAGTGGTCATTCCAGTTGACTTGAAAATCTTCCTTGTTACTACTGGATACTATTCTTTACTACATCCTTCACATATTCTACATCAAAATCATTTATCTCCGCAATATACTCTATAGAAAGTCCTTTACTGTATTGTTTCAATATCACTTGTTTTATTCCTTCTTCTCTTCCTTCTTCCTTATAGTGCAATTTTGTAATCTCGTCTATTGTCATTTTAAATGCACCTCCCCTTAAATTTTTATATTCTTCATATTTCTTTTCTAACACAGGGTCTTTAATTAAAAATAAGTATCCTAAAAAATCTACTAATGCTTTTATTTGATCATTATTTTTAACTTTATCATAAGTTGATAATTCCTCTGCCAGTTTTATTTTCACCTCATATATATCTTTATCTCTTGCCCCTGTTTCTAATAAACTTTTCGCCATTTTAAAAACTAACTTCAGTGGGTTATCGTCACTAATTTTTTCAAGTTCTATTTTTTCTACATCAATAGTTTTAAAGTTATATATTAATATTTCATTTTCTAACTCTGGTAATTTATATACATAGCTTTTATCTTTTCCACTATCGCCTTTATAAGTATATATTGCTGCAGCCACTATTTCTGACCTATCTTTATTTTTA
>DAVZGU010000538.1:0-1784 GCA_052274215.1 Clostridium sp.
GCTAATAATTTGTTATGTAACAGTTAAAGGAGCACCTCCTTACAGTGGAGATAATGGAATGATTTCATTTATTGGTAAATAACGAATACTGAATTACTGTAAATAATTTAATAATTTAGGGACTGTAGATAGATTTGCAAAAACAAATCTATCTACAGTCCCTTTGCTACCAGTCTATTTCCTCTCTATCCTCGCAACACACTCAACGTGCGCCGTCTGTGGGAACATATCCACAGGTTGAATTTCTAAAGTTTTATATCCAAGTTCATCTAAAATCCCAAGATCTCGAGCTAAAGTGCCTGGATCACAAGAGACATATACTATAGTTTTAGGCTTCATGCTAGTAATTGCTTCTAAAAGAGTTTTGTCACAACCCTTTCTTGGCGGATCAACTACCACAACATCAGCTTTTACTCCCTGATGAAGAAGCTCTGGAATAATTTTCTCTGCCTCGCCTACTATAAATTCCGTATTAGATATATTATTTTCTTTTGCATTTATTTTAGCATTTTCAATAGCCTCGGGTATTATCTCTACTCCGTATACTTTTTTAGCCTTCTGAGATAAAAATAAGGATATAGTGCCTGTACCACAATAAGCATCAAGCACCACTTCTCCACCACTTAAATTTGCATACTCTAGTGCTTTACTGTACAAGACTTTTGTTTGAATTGAATTAACTTGAAAAAAGGATAATGGAGAAACTTCAAATTTAAATTCTCCTATGTAATCTGTTATAGTATCTTTTCCCCATAGAGTTACGCATTGCGCCCCTAATATTACATTTGTTTTTTCACTATTAATATTTTGTATTACACTTACTAATCCTTTGATTTTTTTAGTCATTAATGCTATAAATTCTTCTTTGTAAGGAAGTGTTTTACCATTAGTAACTAATACCACCATTACTTCTCCTGTTTCAATCCCTTTTCTAATCATAATATGTCGAAGATTGCCTTGGTGATTTTCCTCATTATAACACTCAATATTAAACTCTTTTATCCATTGCCTAGTTAGCTTTACTATAACGTCTGCAACTTTATCTTGAATATGGCAATTTTCCATATTTATTATGTCATGACTTCTTTGCGCATAGAAACCAATATTCACTACAGAATCTATATTGCTAACAGGTAATTGAACCTTATTTCTATAATTATAAGGACGCTCCATTCCTATTGTAGAATGCACTATGACCTCTTCTAATTTCCCTATTCTGTTTATAACCTGCACCACTCTATTAGTTTTAAAATCCAATTGAGCCTTATAGTCTATATGTTGCAAGTTACAACCGCCGCAGTTCTTATATATACTGCAAACTGGCTCCATTCTACTTGCTGATTCCTCAATTATCTCTAATAATTTACCAAAAGCAAAGTTTTTAGAAACCTTAACAATTTTTATTTTTACCACTTCGCCTATAATTGCACCAGCTACAAAAACGGTAAAATTATCTATTTTACCTACTCCTTCGCCCTCGTATCCCATATTATCTATTGTCATTATATAATCCTCATTTTTTTTAACAGGAATAATATAATCATCAAATTTTCTCTTACTTTTCATTGTTTTTCCTCCCTAATTCTACCTTTATCTTCTATACTAAAGCACATGAAAATAAATGGCAAGCAAGCTATGCTCGTATATTTACTCCCATGTGCCTATCAATTTTGATTTTATAATACTAAAAAAATTCCATTATTCTTTAAATGTCTCACATTGTGTTTTTTCAGTAGTTAAAGCACCTGCACCATTAACCATAATATTATCTGCAGCACATAAAT
>DAVZGU010000539.1:0-1778 GCA_052274215.1 Clostridium sp.
TGTTTACATTATCTCTAACTATATCCGCTAGCTTGTCTAGTTCTTTTTCTCTTAGATTTTCATAAACCTTAGATTTTTTAGGTTCCATCCCTTTTTTTATTCTTAAAGTATTAATCATGTGTTCTCTAAACTCTACTCCATCTAAAACTCCATGAATATATGTACCCATAACATTTCCGCCTGCATTTATTGCGCCATCGAATGATGCAGTACCAGAACCATTCTTATCATATATTTCAAAAAGTGGTTTTGCATTATGACCATATTTACAAATTCCCATATGTATTTCGTAACCATAAGTTTCTATACTACTATCGCTAATGTTAATGCTACGAGCCTTTATTCTTGTAGTTATTTTCTCATCTTCAAATATTGTATCTATGTCTAAAAGTTTCATACCTTCTGTTTCTTTTGAATTTCCCTCTAAGCCATTAGGGTCACTTAAGCTATTTCCTAGCATTTGATAGCCTCCACAAATACCTAATACGCTACCTTCTACACTATATTGCTGAACCGCCTCTGCAAGTCCCGAATTTCTTAAAGAAATCAAATCGTCAATAGTATTTTTAGTTCCCGGTATTATAAGAAGGTCTGGAGTACCCAATTCTCCTTTAGTTGTAACAAATCTAACTGATACATCTTCTTCAGCCTTTAAGGCATCTAAATCCGTGAAATTCGATATATGTGGAAGCTTTATTACCGCAATATCAATAGGTGCAGTGATTTTTTTGTTAAATTCTACAGCGCCATCTTCATCTTCGAGATCCAATCTAAAATAAGGAACTACCCCTGCACATGGAATATGTATAATATCCTCAAGCATTGTAAGTCCTGGCTTTAAGATTTCTAAATCTCCTCTAAACTTATTAATAATAGTGGCTTTAACTCTTTTCTTCTCGACCTCATTAAGCAAAAGCAAAGTCCCTGCTAGTGACGCAAATACTCCACCCTTATCTATATCTCCTGCGAGTATCACAGGTGCATCTATAAGTTCTGCCATTCCCATATTCACTATATCTCTATCTCTTAAATTAATTTCTGCAGGGCTACCTGCTCCCTCCATTACTATAATATCAAACTTCTTCTCTAATTCTTCAAACTGCTTTTTTAACATGTCTTTGAATTCCAGTTTCATATTATGATATTCCATAGCTGTACTATTCCCAAAAACCTTTCCATTAACGATAATTTGGCACTTTTTATCCGAAGTAGGTTTTAATAAAATCGGATTCATATATACCTCTGGCTCCAGCCCTGCCGCATAGGCTTGAAGCACCTGCGCACGTCCCATTTCTTTTCCATCCAATGTAATATAAGAATTCAATGACATATTCTGTGACTTAAAAGGACATACTGAAAACCCATCTTGCGCAAAAATTCTACAAAGCGCTGTTACTAATATGCTTTTTCCTACAGATGAAGCGGTTCCTTGAACCATTATTTTAGCCATTACTCTTTCTCCTTTCTTCCTGCTTGTATTCTTTCTTTGGCACACAACAAAAAAACAGCAAGCTTGCGCACCTGCTGTTATGTACAAATTTTCCATTGCACTAACTTGAATTCTACAGTCCTTTCCCGCCGAAAGCTTAATAATACTAATTTAGGCAGGTCTCCTGGCTCTTGATACACCTTCTCTTATCACCTTCCCTTTCAGGTAGTTATAAAAGATTCGTTCTCAATTACAGTAGCGGGGGCTGCTGTGGAATTACACCACATTCCCTTTTCACCTTACTAATCATCTACTAAAGTAGCCGAATCTACTAAAGTAGCTGCATCCA
>DAVZGU010000540.1:0-1762 GCA_052274215.1 Clostridium sp.
TTGAAAGGATAAGGTGCTTAGATTATAAATAATCTGACATGTTCAGATTTGTTTATATTTAATTAACCAGGAGGATATTATCAAAATCAAAATTTTTACTTTCACGCTTTTTATTAGTTTACTTCTTAATATTTGCAATATGACAGTAGCCTCGGCTACAAATTTTACTTTTACAGATCAAAACGCTAATAAGTATAACATAATAATGAAGCAAGACCTACTCTGCCTAATGATAGCTTATCCTGAATATATTACAAATATTGAAGAAAATAATGGACACATATATTTAATAATGAAGTCTGGAAAAAAGATATGCTATGACGACAAGAAAGAGAAAAATTCACAAGAAAAACTATCAAACCCAGATCTTCAAGACACGTTAGATCAAATTTATCCCCTTTCTGCTGTTAAAAGCATTATGGAGTCTAATTTTGATCCTGGTCGCTTTCGGTCCTATGACTTATTATCAGAAGTTTATGGCACTTCAAAAAAAGCTGTAGAATCCAAACTTACAAAAGTCAAAGTAGGTTATAGCAATTTTCAATTCAATAATAGTAGTAGTGCATCCGATTCACTGCAATCTGTTATGAATGAACTAATTCCTCTTTCAGAAAGAAACCAAAATGTAAGAAGATGTCTTCTTCCCTGTAGTGGCACTTTTAATTATCGCGTGATTGCAGGTACAAATCGATTAAGTCCTCATTCTTTTGGTATTGCTATTGATCTTGCTAGTGATAAAAGTGATTATTGGAAATGGGCCTCTAAAGATGCAGGTGAAAACAGATTATCCTCATATCCGAACGAGCTTGTAAAAGTTTTTGAAAATAATGGCTTTGTTTGGGGTGGTAAATGGTCACACTTTGATATCTTACATTTCGAGTATAGACCTGAAATCATTTTAAAAGCTCGCTATTTTACAGGCAATGTAGGCTTGAAAAATGCTTGGTATGAAGGTGCACCATGGCAACAAGTGCCTATAAAAAATGCAATTGATAGAATCAATGCATTAATAAAATAATAGGAGTATAATATTATGAATTTTTGTAAAATTAAAAAATTACAATTATCTAAAAGTAAATTACTTATATTTATCATACTTCTTTTATTAATACAGTTATGTAGCAATAGTTACACATATGCTATTACGGATGATTCAAAAAAAGAAGTTACTAGTTATATAGATCAAATTTTTCAAAAAAGAAATAAAGCCATACTTAGCGGTGATTTAGAATTAATACAGTCACTTTATAATATGGACACAAAATACGGAACTTGGGCATTTGAATATGAAAAAAGAAAAATGGAGTATATTAATAATTGGGCAGAAAAACAAGGAGTTAAGTTTACACATATTATACCAACTGTAATTGTAAAAAACATTAAAGGTAGCGATAATAATTTTTCAGTTAATCTATTATGTTCAACAGAATATAAATATGTATATGAAAATCAGCCCGGACTAGAAAATACGTCTAGAATTGGAACCTATCACAATTTACAACTTATGAGTAAAGATGGTTCTTGGGTAATTTCTAAAGAGTGGTATAAAGATCCTTTTGCAAATTCTTTAGATTTAGATAATATTAAGGCAGATTCTATAAAAAAATATATACTATCTCAAAATTCAAGAGATTTATCTACCATAAACAATAGAAGAATCAAGGCTATAGAATATGCTGACAAATATTGCGGTGCTGCAAGCGCCTCTGAATATGGATACAAGTATAACAAAAAATATAGGAATTATAATCCTGAGGGTGGT
>DAVZGU010000541.1:0-1754 GCA_052274215.1 Clostridium sp.
AGAAATTAAAGCTGTAATTATTGCTAAAATATACCTATTACTCATAAAAAACCTTTCTTTCACAAAAATATTGTTTCTATTTGATAAATATAAATTAAATCATCTCCTGCGGAGCTGAAATGTCGTTAAACTTTATGAAACTAATTTACAGAATTTTATAATTAATATCCACCATCGCCTTGAATTGAGTCGTCATTTTCTATCCATTCCTCTACGTATACAATTTTATATTGCGTTTTGTTTTCTCTAATTATTACCTTCTCTATACCAGAATTAATTATAAACCTCTTGCACAAAGAACATGGAGATGCATTTATAACTAATTCACCGCTATTGACCTCTTTCCCAACTAAATACAAAGTCGACCCTAACATATCATTTCTTCGGGCTGATATAATTGCATTTTGCTCAGCATGTACTGATCTACAAAGTTCATACCTTGTCCCTCTTGGAACTTTTAATTCTTCTCTTCTACAGACCCCTAAATCACAACAATTCGCTCTTCCTCTAGGTGCTCCTGAATATCCAGTAGACATAATTTCATCATTTTTCACTATTATAGCTGCAAAATTTCTACGTAAACAAGTACCCCGTTCAGATATTGTTTCGCATATATCCAAATAATAATTATGCTTATCAATTCTTTCCATAATTATACCTCATATAAACATATTTTAATTATGTAGATTAAAAATCAAAAACTAAATCTATAATCTAATAATCAATCACTGTTATTTTACACTAAAACAACGATGATTTAAAGTGTTTAATGAACTATATATGTTAACTTACTATAAAACACGTCAAGAAAAGCATATATTATATGCCTTCCTGACGTGCTCAAGTATAGAAAAAGCGTGGGGTTGCAGCCCCCTATAGCAATACTAAATTATTACTCCGTTTATTCCAATAGTTACCTCTTTGTATGGAACTATTATTCCAGCTTGAAGCATAGCTTCCTTTACAGAATTAACAATACCTGCGCAACAAGGCACTTCCATTCTAACTACCGTAATACTCTTAATATTATTATTTTCTAATATCTCTGAAATCTTTTGTCTGTAATAGTCATTATCATCGAGCTTTGGGCATCCTATTAATGTTACTCTTCCTTTAATAAACTCCTTATGAAAATCCCCATAAGCATATGCTGTGCAATCTGCAGCAATTAATATATCTGCACCTTTTAAAAATCCTGCCTTTGAATTAACTAGCTTTAACTGTACTGGCCATTGATTTAATTCTGAATCTAACGGCGAATCACCGTAACTGCTTATTTTAGTTGCTGCTAGTTTAACATTCAAATTCACATTTCTTTTTATTGATTTTTCCATTGTACCAGGGCATCCACAAGGCGAATTATGTTTAGCATCATTTTGTTTCTTTTTTATTTCAACGGCCTGTACGTCATACTCTACGGCATCTCTTTGGATTATTTTAATAGCATCTGTTGGGCACTCTGGCAAACAATCTCCCAGTCCATCACAATATTCATCGCTTATTAATTTAGCCTTACCGCTCACGAGCTCTATGGCTCCTTCATGACAAGCATTTATACATAATCCGCAACCATTACATTTATTTTCATCTATACTAATAATATTCCTTTTCATTTTAACTCCTCCATTTTTTTTATATATTCACATTTATGTACATTCAAATAAATAACAATTCAGTATGCTATTCTATTTATCTTCATGTACCTAATTAATTTTTTAATTGACTGTATACGCTAATTATATTAAAATTACTTA
>DAVZGU010000542.1:0-1752 GCA_052274215.1 Clostridium sp.
TTACATGGATGCTTGCTTGCTCTAGTAGTTTGATATTCATACATAATAATTGGAGGACCTACTCGACCTGTACGAAACAGCCACATATATGAGTTTGTTGTTGCAGCTCTACCTTCTTCATTAAGAACTTGCAGAGTTGTTTCATCAGCATGAAGTATATCTTGATTTATTAGATATTCGTGCATCCTACTATATATTATTTTAAGCCAATCATTAGATCCGTGAATCATCCAATTAGATAATGTTTGACGTGATAATTCAATTCCAAAATAAGAAAACTGCTGTTCTTGGCGATATAATGGAATAGCTTCTACGAATTTTCGGTTCATAACAAAAGCCATTAAAGAAGGGGATACTAAACTACCAGGTAAAACCGGTGCAGGCATAGCAGCTGTAATTATTGGCGTTGTAACACCATTTGCCTCACAGTTACGACAAGAATAAACATACCTTACATGCTCTACTACTTTCACCTGTGCTGGGATTATCTTAAGTTCCCTTCGTATTTCTTTACTCATTTCATGTAGTGGCTCTCCACATTTAGAACAATTTTGTTCTCCTTCTGGGAGACGATACTCAATTGTTTCAACTGGAAGGTCTTCAAGCATTTTTTCCCTTTGTCCTACTTTTTTGCGACGCTTATAAGTGATTTCTTCAACTGTTAGTTCAACTAAATTGATATCGAATTCTTTCTCTGATTCATTAAATATACTCAGTTGATTAAGGTCTGTTTTTTCACTAGAAGTACCAAATCGTTTCTGATTAGAAAGACGCATTTGCTCCTCATACCAATTGAGTTTTGCAGTCAATTCCTCAATTTGATTTTCCTGCATTGCACAAGTATTTTGAAGATTTTCTAGTTTATATTCAATTGTATTACTATCCATTTTGCTGTTATTTTTATTATTCATCATAATAATATTATATCATATTTCATTAAAAAATGGTAGTAAAAAAACGCTTAAAAGCGTTGATTTTACAAGGTTTAAGGTGATAATGTGAATACCATTTTTTATATTAAATTTAATCAATTCCCTTAAATTATTATTCGCTCATTAACTGGTTTATGCGCATGTTTTTGATCTAATGTTAAGCCATCTAATAACCACCTAAGCTGTCTCTGACTAATATTTAATGTTTTACTTTTTTTAATAGAGGGCCAATTAAATATTCCTTTTTCTAAACGTTTGTAATGAAGCCAAAAGCCATCATTTTCCCATTCAAGGATTTTAACTTTATTTCTATTTCGGTTAGAAAAAACGAAAAGACATCTAGAAAAAGGATCAAGATTAAAGCTTTCTTGTACTATAATTGCTAGGCCATCAATAGATTTACGAAGATCAGTAACACCGCAAGCAAGATAAACATTATCCACCTTAACATTTCCTAGCATAGTTTCAATAATACCTTTGTTACCTCTGAAAATAAATCTTTATCAAAACCTGAGCTTACTTCTATGGAAGAATTACCTATTTTCACTATTAGATGATCCTCTTTAGTGACTACATTTAATTTTGCAGTATCAATTGAAAGCCAACTGCTTGATTTCTCAGCAGAATCGTCATTGGCCTTTAATTCACGCATCCAGTAACGCAGCCTAGCCGGCTTAACATGATTTAAGTTACACCATGTTTTTAGTACTTCACCACTTGCATTATAATTAATTACTCGTTGCTCCCACATACAGTTAACTTTTGTTTTTAGCATAATAGTAACCTCCTTATTCTAAGGTTATTATCTCATGAATTTAAA
>DAVZGU010000543.1:0-1727 GCA_052274215.1 Clostridium sp.
AAGCAAAAGCGTGTCTATACCGATAGCTGATTTAGTAAAATTTACTCCACCATAACTTTTAATTATTACATACATTGGTATAGCAATACTTACTACTAGGAAAGTAGCTGTAATTGAACTATATCCATGATTTCTTACAAAAACCATGAGGAATCCAAAACCAACTAAAAGCATTGCTAGTACGTTAATTGAACGCTGATATTTTAGAGTATCAAATATAGTATTAAATTGAGAACTGGTTTGAGATACTAGTGAACTTTTGGCGTTAATAGTAGAAACACTAGCTGCAACGTTGTGGTTAAACGAAGGAAGAAGGAAAAGAGCAGAAGCAATGAAAATCATTAGTAGTACAAGTAATAGTAATGTATGTTTGTTTGGTATTCTTAGAAATCTTAGATTAATGATTTTTTTTCGAATGATTTCAGTCATTTTATTATCTCCTCGTAATTTAATAATTCATAAATATTCTAATTGTTAAAACACTAGTGACAACTATGGCACACATATGACAAATATGCTACAGTTATTTTGATTTAAATTTAAACGATTACAATACAAGATTTAAATATATTGTCAGTTTTTTTTATATTTTACATATAATTAAATTTTTTTGAATTAAAATGATTTATTTTGAAATAGATATTTACTATTAAGTTAAGATATAAATTACATAGTATCTATTTAAATTTCAATATATTAAATGAGGAGTGGTTAATTTTGAATTCACAAGAATATGTAAACGGTTTAATTGAAGTAGTTAAAAAAAGAAACCCAGGGGAACCTGAATTTCATCAGACAATTAAAGAGGTACTTGAATGTATCGTCCCAGTACTCGACGTACATCCAGAATATATAAAGACAGGCTTACTTGAAAGATTGGTTGAACCTGAAAGACAAATCGTATTTAGAGTTTCTTGGGTTGATGATAAGGGTATTCCTCATGTTAATCGTGGATTTAGAGTGCAATTTAGTAGTGCTATAGGACCTTATAAGGGCGGTTTAAGATTTCACCCATCAGTTAATTTTAGCATAATGAAATTCTTAGGATTTGAACAAATACTAAAGAATTCATTAACAGGTCTTCCAATTGGCGGCGGCAAAGGAGGATCAGATTTCGATCCTAGAGGAAAATCAGATGCAGAAGTTATGAGATTTTGCCAAGCATTTATGACTGAACTTTATAGACATATCGGACCAGATGTCGATGTACCAGCTGGAGATATGGGCGTTGGTGGAAGAGAAATCGGATATCTTTATGGACAATATAAGAGAATTAAAGGTGTATTTGAAAATGGAGTTCTTACAGGAAAAGGATTATCATTTGGTGGAAGTTTAGTAAGACCTGAAGCTACTGGTTACGGCGCAGCTTACTTTTGTGAACAAATGCTAAAACATGCTGGAACTGATTTTAAAGGTAAAACTGTTGCAATATCAGGTTTTGGTAATGTATCATGGGGTTTATGCACAAAAGTGGAACAATTAGGCGGTAAAGTTGTAACTCTTTCTGGTCCAGATGGCTACATATATGATCCAAAGGGAGTTCTTGGAGAGAAAGTAGATTACTTACTTGAAATGCGTGCATCAGGTCATGATAAAGTTAAGGATTATGCAGATAAATTTGGATGCGAATTCTTTGCTGGAGAAAAGCCTTGGAATGTTAAAGTTGACATTGTAATGCCAAGTGCTACTCAAAATGACATTCATTTAGAGAATGCTAAACAAATAGT
>DAVZGU010000544.1:0-1721 GCA_052274215.1 Clostridium sp.
ATTTTATCTAGGCTAAATTTTCAATTTAAGCAAATGAGTAAGAAACTTGAAAGTAATATAACTACGCTTGAGGCAGAAAAAGAAAATATAAAATCATTAGTAACCGATATTTCACACCAATTAAAAACACCAGTATCATCTATTAAGCTTTTCAATCAAATTTTATTAGATGATGACATAAGCAATAGTGAGAGAATAGAGTTTTTAACTAGAAGTGAAAGGGATATTAATAGCTTAGAATGGTTGGTTGGATCACTAGTTAAGTTGTCAAGATTAGAAGTAGGTATGATAAATATTAAAATGCACAGAGAAGACTTGAAAAATACCATATTAAAAGCTATTAATGAAATTTATTTTAAAGCAGAGGAAAAGAATATTGAAATAATTATTGGGAATTTCAAAAACATGCTTATAAATCACGATACAAATTGGACAAAGGAAGCAGTATTTAATGTTTTAGAGAATGCAGTGAAATATACAAATGAAGGCGGAAAGATATCTGTAGATATGATTGAAATGGAATCATTTATTAGAATAGATATTGAAGATAACGGAATTGGTATATCAGAAAATGAAATGAATGATGTTTATAAAAGATTTTACAGGGGAAAATCAAAGGCCGTTCAAGTAAAAGAAGGTAGTGGTGTAGGGTTATATTTAACAAGAAAAATACTTGAAATTCAAGGCGGAAGTATAATATTAAATTCAAGGAAAGGAGAAGGTACTGTGTTTAACCTTTTCTTACAAAAGTGTTAGCCCATATGAAAGCGTATTGAAAGAAAACAATGTTATTCTTTATATATAGATGACAGAAGACAATTGATAGTTAGTAGTTACGAATGAATTAAATTTAACTTTCAATTTCAAAATATAGGGGGATAACAAGTATGGAAATTTTAAAAACAGTTAATTTAAAAAAGTATTATGGTAAAGATGAGAATTTAGTAAGAGCACTAGATGATGTCAGTATATCAATTAAAGAGGGTGAGTTTGTAGCTATAGTTGGAACCTCAGGTTCGGGAAAAAGTACTCTACTACATTTGATTGGAGGACTTGACATGCCATTAGCCGGAAAGGTTATTATTGATGGCACAGATATTTATTCTATGAAGGATGATGAAATTGCTATTTTCAGAAGAAGAAAGATTGGATTTGTGTTTCAAGCGTTTAACTTAATTCCAGTTTTAAATGTTTGGGAAAATATAACCTTTCCAATAGGGCTTGATAATAAAGCTGTAGATAAACATTATATAAAAGAATTAATGGAAACTATTAATATATATGATAAAAAAGACAATCTACCAAATGCATTGTCAGGAGGTCAGCAGCAAAGAGTAGCAATAGCAAGAGCTCTTGCTACAAAACCAGCAATTATACTTGCAGATGAACCAACTGGAAACTTAGACTCTAAAACAGGACAGGAAGTAATAAATTTATTGAAAATGTCTGCTAAAAAGTATAATCAAACACTTATTATGATAACTCATGATGATAAAATAGCACAAATGGCAGATAGAATTATTAGAATTGAGGATGGCACGATAAAAGGAGGATTTGTAAATGAATAGTTTATCAAATCTTTCAAAAAAAAATCTAAAAATGAATAAAAGAAAAAACTTATTAGCTATGATTTCTATAATTCTATCCACTTGTCTTATTACTGCAATAAGTATATTAGCCTACAGTATACATGAAATGAATGTAGATAAAGTAGTAAAACA
>DAVZGU010000545.1:0-1707 GCA_052274215.1 Clostridium sp.
TAAGGGTTATACCTTGCAATATATCACCAGTAAATTATACAAATGACTATTGCCCAACGCCTCTAAATGGCGATGCTGAGCTAAATTTACTAAGTAGCTTAAATAACCTCTCCAAAGATTCAGGTTTTAAAATAAGTGATGAGTTTTTCTATATAAATGTCAATAATAATAATAATAATAATAACTAAGTGCATAAGTACAATTAAAGGATGTGTTCAACATTAAAATTCAGTCATTACTCAGTATATTAGTTTCAAAGTTTATTATGAAATTATCAAAATTTTTATTTCAAGGTGGCACAAATTTCCCCGGCAAAATTGCCTTAAAGCTTGATAAAAATATTTTAAAAACAATTGCTAATAATTATGAGGTTATACTCGTAACCGGTACAAATGGAAAAACCACAACAACAAGCATGATTTACAGCATCGTAAAAGATAGCAATAAGCAAGTAATTACTAACAATACTGGAGCGAATATGTATACGGGCATAGTTGCGTGTTTTATTTCAAATTATTCTTTTAAAAAGTCTTGTGAGAAAAAAATCGCTGTTATAGAAGTAGATGAAGCCAATGTAAAGTTTGTGACTGAATATATATCTCCGCGTATAATTACTGTTACCAATTTATTCAGAGATCAACTGGACAGATATGGCGAGGTGTATACAACACTCAAGAAGATACTAGAAGGTGTAGAAAAAGTTCCCACAGCAACACTTCTTCTTAATGGCGACGAATCTTTATTCGGAAACTTAAACCTTAAAAATGATATGGTATACTATGGTTTCGGTACTAAAGTTAATGATAACAGCATTGTAGATATCAACGCTGATGCTAAATTTTGCACAATCTGCAAATCTCCTTATGAATATAATTTTATTACCTACAACCATCTAGGGGACTTCTATTGCAGCGGTTGTGGATATAAACGTCCAAAACTTACATACTCTGTGGATAAAATTGTTGATTTAAACACAAGTGGTTCCACTGTTCATATTAATAATAAAGAGTATTACATAAACCAACCAGGTACTTATAATATTTATAATGCCCTATGTGCATATTCCGTAGCTAAGTTACTAGGCCTTGAAGATACTACTATAGAGCACTCTCTTAAAACAGTAGCTAGCAGCTTTGGCAGACAAGAAACCCTTAATATTGAAGGCAAAGAGGTTAAAATAATATTAGTCAAAAATCCAGCTGGCTATGACGAAGCAGTAAATACTATTAATCTTGACAAAAGGAAAATAAATTTATCTCTTCTTTTAAATGATAATTATGCCGATGGAAAAGATGTTTCATGGATTTGGGATGTTAATTTTGAACGTTTAACTAGCCTTAATATTAACAAAATTATGATATCGGGAATACGTTTGTACGATATGGCCATAAGACTTAAAGTAGCAGGTTTTACCTCAGAATCATTTCTCTTATGTAAAGACGAAGAATCCTTACTACAACAAATTAAAGCTTGTGATGGTGAAATAGTTTATGTACTAGCTACCTATACTGCCATGATAAATTTAAGAAAATTTTTACACACTAAAGGATACATAGATAAAATTTGGTAACATAAAAAATTTAAATTAGAAGGTGAATATTATGGAAATTAACATTTGTCATTTATACCCTGATTTATTGAATGTATATGGGGATGTAGGAAATATTTTAATATTGAAACATAGAGCTGAGCTGCGTGGCATTAAAG
>DAVZGU010000546.1:0-1698 GCA_052274215.1 Clostridium sp.
AGGCGTAAAATCCATCCTTCCTTGAGAACGGCGCACGCTGTATGTTTTGCCTGGTAGGATTGCAGTTGTTGGTGCGCGTTCAAGCCTGAGAACCACGCGCCGTTGATTCCAAGGTAATACACCTTTGACGACTACAGTACCGTCAAGGCGGTGTATCACTTTAACGATCAAATACGTCGGCATTAGTTAGTCCGCTATCAATCGCTGGTTGTAAAGATCCTTCCAGCGAGCTTGGCTTTTTAGTAGTTCCCTCTTGAGTTTTTCATTATCTGATAAAACCTTGTGGAGCGAAACATTGAGTTTTCCAAGTTTTGGCGGTGTGGAGGATGACATGCAGTTTGCCAACACCGAATTAAGATTTTTACAGAAAAAGAAATGAAAATATTGTCCAAAAATAAATATGTAACAAATGTTAGTCTTAAAGGTATAACTTATACCGATGAATTTAAACGTATTTTTATTGCAGAGAACGAAAAGGGCAAATTTCCAAAAGCAATATTTAAAAAATATGGTTTTGATATAGACGTTCTTGGAACGGAGCGAATTGCATCATCAGCTTATAGATGGCAGACTGCATATAGAAAAGAAGGTATATTAGGACTGAATGATACAAGGAAATTAAAGTGCGGAAGATCAAGCCAGAAAGATCTTTCCATAGAAGAAAGATATAGCCGTCTTAAGGTACAAGTTAATCTGCTTAAAGCTGAGAATGAATTATTAAAAAAAATCGACATCCTAGAAAGAAGGATGATAAAGAAGAAATAATATTAGCATCAGAAGAAAAATATATTCTTATCAATTCACAAATTAAAAAATATAAACTCAGAAATATGCTTAGCCATTTGTGCAAAGTGTCTGGAGTATCTCGTTCAGGTTATTATAACTATTTCTCAATTAGTTCACAGGCCTTTAGGGATAAACGTGACAATTATGATCAAACAGTTGGAGATACTATCTTAAAGGCATATAACTTTAAGGGGCGCAAAAAAGGAGCGAGGCAAATCAAAATGACATTAGAAGGCGAGTTCGGAATCGTTTACAATTTAAAACGTATCCGTAGGATAATGAGAAAATATCAAATAGTGTGTCCTATTAGAAAAGCAAATCCTTATAGAAGGATGATGAAAGCTACCCTTGAACATGCAGTTTTACCAAATCTATTAAATAGAAACTTTAAGCAAAATATACCTGGTAAGGTATTGCTTACGGATATAACTTATTTATTTTATGGAAAGGGTCATAGGGCATATCTATCAACAATTAAGGATGCCTCTACAAATGAAATACTAGCATATAATGTGTCAGCTAATATTAAGATGGATATAGTTACTGCTACTATAATAAAGCTAAAAAAGAATAAGAATATTAAAATATCTAAAGATGCATTTATTCACTCAGATCAAGGATGTCATTATACAAGTCCAATCTTTCAAAAGCTCGTTAAAAGTTGTGGAATAGGACAATCTATGTCGAGACGTGGTAACTGTTGGGACAACGCTCCACAGGAATCATTCTTCGGTCATTTCAAAGATGAGGCAAACATAAAAGAGTGTCAAACATTAGTAGAGTTAAAAAAAGAAATTAAAAAATATATGATCTATTATAATAGATATAGATATCAATGGGATTTGAAAAAGATGACTCCTGTTGAATACAGAAATCATCTTAATAATTTAGTATAGTTTTTTTCAAATTGTC
>DAVZGU010000547.1:0-1685 GCA_052274215.1 Clostridium sp.
ATTTAAATATAATCAAAATTAATTTCATTTTATTGTATATTTGCGGATATATATAAACTTAATTTCAAATTAGTAAACTACATTATATTAATGATGTTAAAAAGCTAACTTGTTCTTCTAGACTAATTATAATAGCAAAATATAGAAAAAGCAATATCATATCGTTAAGTAAATTAACCAAATAGTATACAATTTGGTTAATTTTACATTAAATTAAAAATAAAGCTGAAAGCTATACTTTATCTATGCTTTTAGCTTATTTTAAAATTATTTACTAAAGTGATAGCATTCTTATAATCATTTCATTGTCAACTGAGTAAGTAATTGCTTCTTCTTTAGATATAATGCCTTTTTTATATAACTCTGCGATTGACATATCCATAGTTTTCATCCCATATTTTCCTCCAGTTTGAACACAAGACTGTAATTGATGTGTCTTGCCTTCGCGAATAAGATTTTGAATTGCTGGAGTTGATATCATTACCTCAAGCGCTGCTACTCTGCCTCTTCCACTTATCTTAGGTATTAATTGTTGAGAAACTATTCCCTGCATTACCGCAGATAATTGAACTTTAATTTGTTGCTGCTGATATGGAGGAAATACATCAACTATTCTATCTACTGTTTTTGCTGCACCTATAGTATATAGCGTAGAGAAAACCAAATGTCCAGTTTCAGCCGCGGTAATAGCAATAGAAATCGTTTCAAGATCTCGCATTTCACCTACTAATATAACATCTGGATCCTCTCTAAGAATAGCCCTTAAGGCATTTTTATAATTTTTACTGTCTTTTCCGATTTCTCTTTGATTAATAATTGATTTGTTATGTTTGTGTAAATATTCAATAGGATCCTCGAGTGTTATAATATTACATGCTCTAGTAGAATTAATTTCATTAACCATAGCAGCAAGAGTTGTACTTTTACCACTACCTGTAGGCCCTGTCACTAAAACTAGCCCTCTTTGTTTTGTGGTAAGAACCCTAACAACCTCTGGAAGCTCAAGCTGTTTAATAGTAGGTATTTTTAATGCAACTACCCTAATAGCTATAGTATCGCTTCCTCTTTGTTTATAAACATTAACTCTAAATCTTCCAAGGCCGTAAATAGAGTAGGAAGTATCAATTTCTCCATTTTGACAATATTCTTCATAAGAATTTTCTAAAATTTCTCTTGAGTATTTTTCAGTGTCCGCTGGAGTTAATTTATCTTTCCCTGTTTGTATTAAATCACCATTGACTCTAATGATTGGCACTGAGCCCACTGTAAGGTGCAAATCTGATGCATTTTGTTCTGTTGTTGTTTTTAGTAATTCACTAAGAGGTATCATTATTGGTCCTCCTGTTCTTTTAATGAAGCTTCCAACATATATGCCAAATTGAGTTCTAAATTTTAGAATCTTCTTGTCACTTAAAATTTTTGCTCCATTTTCATCACCTAGCTGCAGAAATTTTATTTTCTCAGATAAATAATTTAAATACATTTTTTCCCGAAATGTTTTGTATCTTTAACGAAAATTGTTTAAGATGCCTTATTTGCCTAACGGTGTACATTTTATAATTATACCATAGTTGTTACAATTTATTAGAATTATTCAACCTATTTTTACTAGTACTATTTAATTCCTTATTAAGCTTCTTTAGTGCTCTCTTTTCAATTCTAGAAACATAGGATCTTGAAATCCC
>DAVZGU010000548.1:0-1678 GCA_052274215.1 Clostridium sp.
GAGATCATATCAGCAGATTCAATGCAAATATACAAATGTATGGATGTTGGTTCTGCTAAGATTTCATTCGAGGAGATGAGGGGAGTTCCTCATCATCTAATAGATATAATAGAGCCTAGTGAAGAGTTTAGTGTGGCTGAGTTTAAAGAAAGAGCTGAAAGTGCTATTGAAGATATAAGTAATAAAAATAAACTCCCAATGCTCGTTGGTGGAACTGGCTTTTACATAAATTCGTTAATATATAATTATAGCTTTGCGCGTACCAACAAAGATGAAGAGTATAGAGATTATCTTACAAAACTTTCAGATGAAAAAGGAAACGAATACGTACATAACTTACTTAAAGACATTGATGAAGAATCCTATAATAAACTATATCCTAATGATTTAAAGAGAGTTATTAGAGCTTTAGAAGTGTACAAAGTAAGTGGTAAACCTATGAGTGAGTTTAAAGCAGAGCAAAACGTTTTGGATATTCCTTATAATGTACATTATTTTGTACTAAATATGGATAGACAAAAATTGTATAACAGAATAAATCAACGCGTAGATATAATGTTTGAAAACAATTTAATAGATGAAGTTATAAAATTAAAAGAAATGGGCTACAATTCAAATATGCAGTCAATGAAGGGTATAGGATATAAAGAAGTGCTATACTATTTAAATGGTGAAATATCTTTAAATGAAGCTATAGAAATGATTAAACAAGGAAGTAGAAATTATGCTAAAAGGCAGCTTACCTGGTTTAGAAAAGATCCAAGAGTAACTTGGATTAATAAAGATGATTTTAGCAGTGATGATGAAATTGTAGAATATATTGCAGGGATAAGTAAATTATAATAAATATAAAAGAGGTAAATAATGATTAATGAAAATAATATTAAAACCTTAGGAACACATAATGGAAAATTTCATGCAGACGATGTTATGGCTACAGCTATACTTAGTCTACTACTAGGTGATATAAAGGTAACAAGAACAAGGGATGAGAATATACTTAGAACTTTAGATTTTGTATATGACATAGGCTTTGGAGAATTCGACCATCACCAATTAGACAAAGAAATAAGAGAAAACGATGTTCCATATGCTGCTTGTGGTTTAGTTTGGAGAGAGTTTGGGTCAAGAGTAATACAAAAGTTTAATTCTGAATTTGATGAAGAGGACATAAGATCCATTTTTGATTGTGTTGATAAAAATTTAGTTCAGGGTATTGATGCTACAGATAATGGAATAGATATAAAATCAGAAATTAATGTAACTACAATAAGTGATATTGTCCAAAGTTTTAATCCTGCATGGGATTCTGATGATTCAAAAGATGAGGCATTCGAAGAAGCTGTCCGGTACGCTACTGAGGTTATAAAAAGAATAATAAGTAGGCAAGTTTCTGTTATAAAAGCAAGGGTAATAGTAGATGAAGCCTTTCAAAATAGAAGGACTAATGAAATAATGGTTTTAAAAACTGGTTGTCCTTGGCTTAAACAGTTACTAAAAGTAGATATAAATAATGAGATATTATTCGTTATTTCTCCAAATGATAATAATGCAGAGTATAAGATTCAAACTGTAAAGAAAACTGCTGATACTTTTGAAGCAAGAAAAGATTTATTAGAATCAATTAGAGGAAAATCAAGTGAAGAAATAAATTCTATAATTAAAATAGATGACGCTA
>DAVZGU010000549.1:0-1672 GCA_052274215.1 Clostridium sp.
TATGAATCAGCTCCAGTTTTACCACAGCTAAATCCTAATGCAATAAGTCGCTGCTGTATCCACCTTGCAAATTCGTTATGAGCTCCTCGAGAAACCAATATTTTAGCTACAACCTCGCTAGTATGAGTTCCTTTTATGCCATCCTCGACAAGCTTGTTCCCATTTCTATCTGTTAATCCCACCAAGTTTACAGCATGTTGAAAAGCCTTTACAACAATGTTTACAGGCGTCTGTGAATTAATTAATATATCAGAACTAAATTTATTTAAATCAACAAGTCCATTTACTCCGTCTACGTTCCCTGAGCTTGAATATTGAAACCCTACATAATTAATTGCATCCGGCTTTACTACTCCGTAATGTGCCACCCACAAAGGTATATTTTTGACTGAATTATCCAAATTATCCGAGTAAAAATTATCCCCTGTATAAATACAAACTTCCTTACCATTTGCTATTAAATAATCTGCGAATTGTCTTACATTAGAGCTTATTTGTGCTATTGTTTGCCCTAATGCCTCCTCTACATCTATAGCGTATTTACAATCGGCTGAAAGTCCCTCTATAACACTTAGAAAATGTTTTGCTTCTAATATTGGATTATTTGCTCTTAAATAATGATAAAATCCAATTTTAAGTCCCGCTTCCTTTGCTCCCCCATATTGTGAATTCATCTGAGGACTGTTATAAGTGACCCCTTCTGTGGCTTTAATATAAACTACTTCTACTCCACTTTTTTTTACTTTTTGGAAATCTACATTCTCTTGGTAACTAGCTACGTCGATTCCTTCCATAAAACTTCATCCCCACTTTAATTATTTTTTCGTAATAAAATATGTTACAACACGTACCTCTGCCACTACTGTAAATTTAGTTATATTATATAAACTTATCATGAGGAATACGAAAATAAAAACATCTGTATATAAAGAAAAATATCGCTTCTCTTAAATACCGCATATATTATATAGATATCTAGTTTTAATGGAGATGAAAAAATGGACAATACCAATCGCTTGCTAAAAATATACGGGATATCTGGAATATTAGGCTTCCTTTCTGAAATATTTACAAGCATGCAAACCTCATATATGATTCTTTTGATTCTTATTATCTTTGATACTTTTACAGGAGTATCTACTGCTATAAAATACAAAAGATTTTCCAGTAGGGGATTACGTAAATTCACTAAAAAAATTATCACTTATACTCTTTCCATGATTACTGTTAGATTGTTAGAGATTATTCTAAATCCACTAGTAACAACAACCATGTTATCCCAAACTATTATTGCTTTTCTAGCAATTACAGAGGGTGTAAGTGTTTTAGAGAATCTATCTTTACTAGGAGTGCCTATCCCTTCTAATATCTTGCCTTTATTAATTAAGACCTTAAAGATACCCATTTTAAATACCATGTTAGAAAATTCAAAAGGCAAGGAGAAATTTTTTTCTGATATTGATTATATAATAGATTATCAAATCCCTACTTTTGATGATAAATATACAAGAACTTTTTTAGAAATTAAATATGATGCATGGAAATCTATTATTAATCAAATCATGCTTATAGATGAAACTACTAATGATAATCCAGATATATTATTCTGTAAGCTGCTATCCTTATTCGAATTAGGCCTTAAAGATATGGATATTAAATGGGAAGAAGAAAA
>DAVZGU010000550.1:0-1671 GCA_052274215.1 Clostridium sp.
CTGATAAAGCAAGAAATATAGCAGGTGGAGTATTAGAAGCGGTATTTTATCTAATGACATCTCAGAATGAGGATTAATGCTATGGAAAAGAGAATTCTAAAAGAGATTAAGAAAATTTAAGAATCAAGGGTCTTTAGACCATCTAATGGATGTGAAAAAAATAAATTTTCAAAACAGGAGTGTTTAATGTGTATAAAGTAGGTATAATTACTGCAAGCGATAAGGGGTCATGTGGAGAACGAATTGATGAGAGTGGAAAACTTATAAAAGAAATCATTGAAAAGTATGGATATAAAGTAGAAAGATATATTGTATTGCCTGATGAGCAGAAAGAACTAGAAGATGAAATGATACATATGGCAGATGATCTAAATATACATTTAGTAATTACAACAGGCGGAACAGGGTTCAGCAAGCGGGATGTTACTCCTGAGGCAACGAAGAATGTTATAGAAAGAGAAGCAAATGGAATTGCAGAAGCTATTCGATATTATAGTTTTCAGATTACATCTAGGGCAATGCTTTCACGTGGGGTGTCAGGCATAAGAGGAGAAACATTAATTGTGAATTTACCGGGAAGTCCTAAGGCGGTTAGAGAATCTTTAGAGTGTATATTAGATAGTGTTCATCATGGATTACAAATTCTTCTTGGGCATACTAGTGAGTGTGGGATTAAATAAAACTTATTTTAAAATACGAGTTAGAGGTGATTGATATGAAAAAAATACCTGTGAGAGATGCAGTTGGATCAGTTTTATGCCATGATATTACTCAAATCATTCCAGGAGTGGTAAAAGATAGAGCATTTAAAAAAGGACATATAATTAAAGAGGAAGATATACAATTATTGCTTTCATTAGGAAAAGAAAATATATATGTATGGGAGGCGAAACAGGGACATCTTCATGAAAATGATGCAGCAGAACGATTGAGAGCCCTTACAGCAGGAACAGGACTTACATTTAGTGAAGTAAAGGAAGGTAAAATTAATTTTATAGCAGAGTACGATGGACTTCTTATAATTAATACAAAATTGTTATATGGACTTAATTCAATAGGTGAGATAATTTTAGCTACATTACATAATAACTATCCTGTAAAAAAGGGACAGAAAGTAGCAGGAACAAGAGTTATTCCACTTGTAATTGAGGAGGATAAGATAAAAAAAGCAGAGGATTTAATCGGTGATGCGAAAATTGTAAGCATAATACCGTATGCACCAATGAAAGTAGGAATTGTTACTACGGGCAGTGAAGTATATCATGGCAGAATAAAGGATGCGTTTGGTCCTGTAATAAGAAGCAAAGTTGCTGAATACGATTGTGAAGTACTTGGACAAACTATACTTTCAGATGATGAGAATAAGATAACGGAAGCTGTAGACGCATGGATAGAGCAGGGGGCTGAAATGGTAATTTGTACTGGTGGAATGTCAGTAGATCCTGATGATGTTACTCCTACAGCAATTCAAAATACAGGGGCGGAAATTGTAACATATGGAGCACCTGTGCTTCCAGGCGCAATGTTCTTGCTAGCTTATAAAGGTAATATTCCAATATTAGGACTGCCGGGTTGTGTAATGTATTCTAAGAGAACTATATTTGATTTGGTATTACCAAGGGTACTCGCAAAGGAAAAATTGAGTTTTGCTGATATAGCAGCATATGGTCA
>DAVZGU010000551.1:0-1666 GCA_052274215.1 Clostridium sp.
TTATGCCAGTGCTTAAAAAAAGCTTTGTTTTCATGTTACAAACTTGGAGCTGAAAAAGGGGATCGAACCCTCGACCTACGCGTTACGAGTGCGTTACTCTACCAACTGAGCTATTTCAGCATACACAAAATGATTTAAACTAATACCTATACATGTTTTTATTTAGTTGCAATCCATTTATATCTTTAAATGAATTAGTAGCAATCAAAATAAGATCAACTAACACCCATATTCCAAAACCACCAAAGGTTAAAATCATTAAAATTCCCGTACCTATTTTACCTACATAAAATCTATGAATACCAAATGCACCAAGAAAAATACACAGCAATAAGGTAACTAACCAGTTTTTTTCACTAATTATTTGCTCACCAGTCGTATTAGGTTGAATTAATAAATTAATCCCACATATTTTACAAAAATTAGAGCTATCTTCATTTTGGGATCCACAACTAGGACAGAACATTAAATCACCCTTTTTAGCTTATTTTAAATGCCTTTCTTATATTTTATCATATGTGGTATCATTTTACTATATGTATGAGATAAGTGTTTTTAAAATAATTATGAATTCTTAAAAGTAAAAAGGAGTGACGAAAACGCCACTCCAAGCTATAACGACATATCTTTCACACAATTAAGTTTTTTCATATAATCACTTTCAACAGAATCTATATCCCTCTCATTTGATTTTTTAACAATAACTGCATCGTTAATTTGTGGAATTGAATTTGGCATAGCACCTTTAAAAAGCTCTCCAACTATATTCCCTATATAATCTTTAACTTCAGGGTTATCTAAAATATTTGCAATATCTACTGTATCTAGCTTCTTAACTTTATTGCCGTAGTCCCTGTAAAACCTCAGAGCCTGCTTTATAAGTTTAGAATTATTAATACCTTTTTTCTCCATATTGCTCACATAATTAATTAAGTCTTTATCTGTTTCCTCTCCTAAATTTGATGATACAGTTTTACGGAGTGCTCCCATAATTATTGACCTGCTACTGTAGTTGCAGCAACTTCTTTATTTCCATCTAAGTATTCAAGTACTAACAATTCTTTATATCTTTCAGCAAACAGTATAGCATTTGCACATTGGGGATTTTTATTATCTATAAGCTTTGGCTCAGTTTTTATGAACTCTGTTTGTAAATATTCTAATAGTAACTGCGCAGGCCCTCCTATTATTCTTATATCTTTACAAGTATTTGGTTTAAAAGAACTATTAATTGAACTGATTGCTTTCTCCACATATGGTCTTAACACTAAATCTTTAATGTCTTTTAATACATTTGCTTCCCCAAAAGGTAGTTCATCATCTTCTAAATATTCGATAGCATCTGATATATCATAATTACCATCAGATCCTTCAGCAGAGTTGAACTTAGTAAGCAATGCTTCTATCGTTGGCTCAAATCCATGTTGTGCAAAACTACTAGCCTTAGTCATTCCAAGCACCTTGTTACCGAATTCATCTTTCTCATATTTCCAATGAGACACATCTAAAGTACCACCACCAAAGTCAAGTAACAACATTGGATAAGTGAATGTTTCCATAGTTTCAGCACTTAATGTACCTCCTTGTTTAAATACTTGTACATCTAATATCTCTATATCATATGTTATATTATTTATTGTTATAGATTGCTTTTCCATCTTCTTTA
>DAVZGU010000552.1:0-1657 GCA_052274215.1 Clostridium sp.
TTTCCTCAAAGTATTTACCCCATGCTATCATTGGGACACTAGCAACAGGGTTCATTTGAATTGGGTGAGTTATACTAGTAAATGAAACCCATGGAATACTTGTAGTATATATAAAATCATCACGACCTGGTTCATTTCCAATACTTACATTATTTTTTGTTTTTTCTATTTCATTTGATGTGTTAATCTTAAATTCTTTAAATCCATCTATAAATTCAGCTGTACAAAAACTAAATATTTCATTTGAAGTCATTACTGTAAAAGAAGGACTGACCATTTCATGTTCAATTATTTTATCTTCTCTTATCCTATAACGAAATTCCTTTATGCTATTTGCTGTTTTTGTAACAACATACAACATTGATATAAAAAACGGATTATCTTTTTCCTTAATAAATCTATAAAATTCAGTAATATCAACATTTCCACAAATATTAAAATGAGGATAATCAAGTTGTTTAAAATAATTGTAATGATTTTTTCTTTCCCAATTTTCCATGTCTATAAACTTCACCTGTATACCACTCCCCCTAAAAATTTTCCTAAACTAAACTTAGTCTTATTCTACAAGACTGATACTTTACAAAACCAAGTCCCCAATTTGAAAAGGAAGAACCCTAAACCACTCCCTCTTGCATTCCCAATACGTAAATCATTGCGAATGCTATCCCAAATCGAATGCCGGTTTATAATTTAGTCGCATCTGCTCTCATTCCTGTATATCTTACTGCCATTTAACAAAAACACTATCAAACTGTGCAACGTCAACAGTCGCAGGCAACAACGCATTAACAATAATCACAAAAGTAATGAGGGTGTTTTTGCCTATCCACCCGAAAATGTATATTAGCAAATTATATAGAAAACTGGTATCTATATTTCTGATAAACAACATAATTTAGTTATTCTTCATTTGCTAATTAAGGAACTTAGAAATAGTATATTATTTAATTAAATTCATTATTTCAAAGAAGTATTTTGCATCATGAGTCTTATAAAGTTGTTGCCATGAATCTAATACTTCTGGTAAAAACACATCAAGCTTTCTTAATACCTGTACAGTAAAATCAAGTGGGGCAATTCCTGAAGCTGTAATCAAGTTTTCATCTACCACTGACGGTTCCATCTTATAGTACTTTTCACCAATATAATTCGGGCATATCATTTTAAGAAACGCAAGATCATTGCTTGTATGATATTTTTGATTTAAGAGTCCTACTCTTGCAAGTCCAATTGTGGCCCCACATATTGCTGCAACGATAATGCCATTGTTTAAGCATTTCTCAGCTATTGATAAAACTAAATTATGAATCTGGTCTGTCCATGTATTTCCACCAGGCAAAATTAGAGCTGCTGCGTCATTCATAGAGAACTTGTCAATCTCAATATCTGGCACAATTCTTAATCCACCCATTGTAACAATGGTTTCTTTGGTATTACTCATAGTTATAATTTTTAATGGTTCTTGCCCTTTTTTAAAGTATCTTCCAGAGTTAAGTTCTGCATTTAGGTAACCAACTTCCCAATCTGCCATAGTATCAAAAATATAAAGATAAACTGTGTTTTTCATTTGTTATCCTCCCGTCATCAAAAAATTATATTATTGTTGTTTCTTATTTTTGTTCGCTATTTTCGCATCTATTGCTGCTCCACTAGC
>DAVZGU010000553.1:0-1649 GCA_052274215.1 Clostridium sp.
GTGATATCTCATTACCCTCTTTATCAATGCCAATAGGGTCTTGCAGGTAAACTTCCCCTTTTGTTTTCTTATTATTACGAATAAGCATTAGTATCTCATTTTCTATGCACCTTGCAGCATAGGTAGCAAGCCTTATTCCCTTAGTTGTATCAAATGAATCAATGCCTTTAATGAGTCCCACTGTTCCAATAGATATTAACTCATCTACATCCTTTCCTGGATAGGAATATTTTTTTACTATATGTGCAACTAGTCTTAAATTTCGTTCAACTAATATACCTTTAGCTAGCAAATCGCCTTCCTTTAACCTTGTTAAATAATATTTTTCTTCTTCTTCACACAATGGTTGAGGGAATGAACTACTGCCAGTTATATAGGCTGTCAAAAATGTAATATTTCCAATCATATCTAATAAACAATTCACGAAAAACACAGATATTCCTCCTACTATAGCTTCTAAATATAATATGATTTGTTATTTGTTTTGATGTGCTTTAATGCATTTTTTTCTACTATAGATAATCTTACAACCTTTTTCTCATACCCTAAAAATTTTATTTATTCTATCACATTATATTTTTTACGCATTTATACTTGATAACCAACAATTAGACATTTTCTTGATTTCAATGTTGCATTACAAAAACAAGTTTTGATACATCAATATTAATAAATGAATACTCATAGGAGTAATAATACTATAAGTACTGCAATAGAATTAAAATGAGTGAAAGCCGTTTGTAAAAGGATCATTTTCAAATGGCCCTTTAGGATTGAAAAACATATATATAATTAAGAATAGCAAATGTTTGATTGTAACAAGAGGTATTGAAAGGGAGGAGAATATTTTGAAGGTTATAGTAATTGGTGGTGGATGGGCTGGTTGTAGCGCAGCAATCACAGCAAAAAAAGCTGGCGCAGAAGTAGTATTATATGAAAAAACAGATATGCTTTTAGGTCTTGGCAATGTAGGTGGTATAATGAGAAATAATGGAAGATATACTGCCGCAGAAGAACTGATAGCATTAGGTGCAGGTGATTTTATAAATTTGACTGATGAGAATAGTAAACATAAAAATATCGATTTTCCTGGGCATAAAAATGCCTGGCTTTGCGATTTAAACAAGGTTGAACCAGCAGTGGGAAGATATTTAAGAGCTATGAATATAGAAGTAAACATGATAACAAGAGTAGTAGATATTGAAAAAGAAGGTAATAAAATAAAAGGAATATATCTATCAGATAAGAAATATGTTGAAGCAGATGTATTTATAGAAACTACAGGTTCAACAGGCCCAATGGGTAATTGCACAAAATATGGGAATGGATGCGCAATGTGTATTTTGAGATGTCCAGCTTTTGGCGGAAGAGTAAGTATAAGTAGTAAAGCAGGTATTGAAGACTTGAAAGGAGAAAGGGAAGACGGTGTATATGGGGCTTTTAGCGGTTCTTGTAAACTAGCTAAGGGTTCTTTATCTGCTGATATTATAAGACAACTGGATGAAACAGGGATGATTGTTGTAAAAATTCCAGAGGAAGATATAAATTTGGATAAACTTAAACAAAAGGTATGTCAGCAGTATGCACTAAAAGGGTTTGCTGAAAATATAATTCTAATAGATACAGGTGATGTTAAGCTTATGACTTCA
>DAVZGU010000554.1:0-1645 GCA_052274215.1 Clostridium sp.
TTTGCTCAATATTCACATTCTCGCCTCTTTCATCCCCTACCCACCAGGGGGGGGTATACTTATATACTAATACTAAAAATAAGATATGTCAACCCCTTTTTTAAATAACTTTTCATTTAAAACTATTTTACTTTTCAACTTCAAGTAAAACAATAAAAGCTATAAGCCTTATATATTAAGACTTATAGCTTTTATAATTATTTTAATTGTAATCGTTATTGTGATATTTAAAAAGACTCTATTATTACATCCATGATTCCTCCACATACCATACCTTCATCTTCAGCGATGGCGCCTGTCATATCTATGCTTTTAATTTGATATCCGCCATTTCCTAGTAAGTTACGGGCGTCATTAATTATCGTGCCTTCGCTACACCCTCCGCCGATACTCCCTAAAATCTTACCATAGGGCCACACAATCATTTTAGCTCCTGCATTTCTTGGAACTGAACCTTTTGTAGAAATAATTGTAATGATTGCCTTTGGATCATTTTCTTCTTTGCACAATTCCATTAATACTTCATGGTCAAATTCTGGCCAATTAGTTTTCGTATGTTTAGTATTAACATTAGTTATATCACCGAGTCGTCTATAACTTATAACCTGAGATATAATAGAAAACGCTATCTCCTCTGGTGTAACTGCTCCTATCTCAAGACCTATAGGGGCATTGACTTTGTTTAACTTCTCTTGAGGATATCCTTCACTTAGCATTTGCTCCATGACGCTTTTAACTCGCCGTTTTGAACCGATCATTCCAACATATGCAGTATTATGTTTTAAAACTTGTCTTAGACAATCCATATCATGCCTATGACCTCTAGTTACAATAACAACGTAAGCAGACTTGTTTAAACTAATTAAGTCAAAACAGTTCTCGAAACTCTCACAAATTACTTTTTTAGCAGTAGGAAATCGTTCACTATTAGCAAATGAGGGTCTGTCATCGATAACTGTAACTGAAAACCCTGCTTTTGAACCAAATTCAGCTAAGGGCTTAGCTATATGTCCGCCACCTAAAACTATTAAGCGTGGTTCTGGAAAATATGGTTCAATTAAATAAGCTTCACTTTCACTAACTTTAAGAAACTGAATAATTCCAGTTTCTATAGCATATTTTGCCTTTTGGTAAAGTAATTCATCTAAATCAGATATTCGATTATAGGCATTCAGACTTTCCTCAGTAAAAAGTGTTTTGTTCTGATATGGTTTATTTTCACAATTTTTGTTATCCAACATTGTAATCATAACAGCATTATTTCCTAAGCCCACTTCATCCAGTAAATCTTTATAGGTATCTACATTCATGATTTCATTCCTCCAAGTTTATTTATCATTTGAAATTCACCTTTAATAAATTATTTATATCTATAAACGAGCGAATTAACCAACAAACCATTACTTTATTATAACAATATATCCTAAAATTTCAATAACATTGCTGAATATATTTTAACATAAAAAAGAGAATATGATTTCATTATAAAAGTTAGATAGAGGCTCCATAAGGTACTCTTTTAAATTCATTCCACAAATAAATGATACTAATATCTCCTATCAGTTGGTGATATTTTTTTATGCAGTAATGTATTATAACTATTTTTTTAGATAATCATATACAACTTTAGGAGTAGGAAGGGTTA
>DAVZGU010000555.1:0-1634 GCA_052274215.1 Clostridium sp.
ATTAAATCATCTCCTGCGGAGCTGCAACATCTTCACAGAAGATGCATTGACGACTTCAGAAGGAGATTTATACTCCCACGGAAGTTTTTTATTTGTTAGGGAATATAACCTCACTTATAGAAGTGGGAGACTTTCCTTCTGAAATGTCGTTAAACTAACGAGAAATTAATATATAATTACAAAAAAAATACCAATAACAATTGATATTGAAAAAGTAAGGGGACTTTTATGTGTATAAATTATTAGTGTTAGATATGGACGGAACACTGCTGAACGATAATAAGAAAATTTCTAAAGAAAATATAGTGGCAATTAAAAAGGCAAAAAAGCAGGGTGTTAAAATTGTAATTGCTTCAGGGCGTACAATTCAAGGCATAGAAAATTATTTAGAGGAATTAGATTTAATAAGTGAGGATAATTACTCCGTGGTGTGTAGCGGGTCAGTGGTCATGAACAATACAAAAGAAAAAATAATCCAATCAAACCCACTTAGTCATGAAGAGTTTAAATATGTATTTGATTTAGTAAAACAGCTTAATATAAATTTAAATATGTATTCAGGAGACAATATTTTAATACATTCTAGTAGCTATTTTAGTAAAATTGATTCTATTGCAAATAATATACCTTTGAAAATGATGGATTTTAACTCTCTTAAAGAAGATACTTTAATATCGAAAATCATGTTAATAAATGAAGATTTAAGTATGCTAGAAGAAATACAAGAATTATTTCCAAGCATTATAGTGGACGATATTGAGATTAAAGCTAAAGATGGCTTCAATAGAGAGTTATTTAAAGATATGTCAAAGCTACCTAAGGAGTTTTTAGAAAAGTTCACTGTTTCAAAAGTAGCACCTTTTATTGTAGAAGTTATGAAGAAAAGCTCTAGTAAAAGGTCAGGAATAGAAAAGCTTGCAGAGGAATTAGAAATAAAGCCACATGAGATTATATGTATAGGAGATTCAGGGAATGATAAACAAATGATTGAGTATGCAGGACTTGGAGTGGCAATGGGGAATGCCTTTCCGGAAATTAAAAAAATTGCTGATTATGTGACTTTCACAAATGAGGAGAATGGTGTTGCTCATGTAATAAACAAGTTTATACTAAATAACTGATAAGTTCTATCAAAAATAATATGCGCTACATTATGTATACATTATATATAGTAAGGTGGAGATACTATGCTTACAGAGGAAATTGTAGAAAAGATAAACGTAGAGCTGATATAAGAGGAAAGCGGGGTATAAATTTATGAAAAAAATAAACTTTGCGATAATAGGATATGGTGGCATAGCAAAAACTCACTCATTAGCAGTTTATGACGCTAACTTAAGGTTTTCACTCCCTTATGAGTTGAATTTAACACATATTGTAACTAGAAAGCCTACAAATATACCCATAAGTTCTGTGAAAAATGTTACAGATATTGAAGAGGTCCTTAAGGATGAACAAGTTCATTTTATAGATATATGTACCCCGAATGATTCACATTTTGATATTGTAAAAAAATCAGCTGCATACGGGAAAGCTATTTACTGTGAAAAGCCTCTAGCAACGAATATTTCTGATGCTATGGAAATGGAGAGACTTGTTAAGAAAAATAATATAATAAATTCTGTAGCCTTAGT
>DAVZGU010000556.1:0-1634 GCA_052274215.1 Clostridium sp.
AATTAGACCCTTGCGTATGCCTTTTCCGCTTATGATGATCTTTTTTATCCCACATATTTTTGTTAATGTACTCAGAACTGCTGTAACGCCAATAATAATATCAGCTCTGTTTTCTGACAATCCTTTGACTTTTTTTCGTTGCTTTAAATTCTTTTGCTTAAGCAGTGAATATATGGAATTTACATGTGTTGTGGTAATCTCATAATTATGAATTTGAGTTATAGGATAGTTATCGAGCTTCTTTTGTATTTTAGCAATATTTCTGATGCTACCACCAATCCCGATAAGTATATTCGAATTAATCTGTTTTAACCAAGAAATAGACGAGAAATAGTCCCATAGGTAATCCATCATTTTTTTTTCAGTTGTTTGGTTAACCTCATTTGTCAAGTCAAACTGACTTGCAAGTGTAAGCGCTCCAATAGGAAGACTTATGCTCTTTAATATGGCCCTATCTTTTAACCAAACTAGTTCAATACTAGCACCACCTATATCAATAATTAGGCCGTCTTTTATATCAATGCTATTGACAACAGCAAAATAATCATAAAAAGCTTCCTCAACTCCAGAGAGTAGCCTTACCTCAATACCAACTTTTTCTTTTATGGTCTCAAGAATTTCATCTCTATTAACAGCTCTTCTTATTGCTTCAGTTGCAACTGCGATAATTTCATCAGTACTTAATACATCACATAATTTTTTATAGGTAATAAGAAGAGCAACAGTCTCATCGATTTTTGAATCAATGATTTCATTTTTTTCATTCATACCATCAAATATTCTAAGTGGTTCTTTTATTTCGTCTATGATGGTGTATGAACTATTTTCTTCAATATTAACAATTATAAGACTAACTGAATTTGAACCAATATCTATTATTCCTTTTCTACTCATTTAGACCTCCAAAACATATTTAACTCAGATGAATTATATCATTAATAAAAGCACATTACTAATACAGAGATATGAATTTTCTTAACAATACTTTAATATCAAAATACAAGAATTTAGTGTTATAATTAAAAAACAATGAAATTATTGTATTAATAAAGGATAGTAAACATTTAAATGTAATATTATATATAAAAAAGGCGGATTAACATGAGAAGAAGGACGAAGGAAATTATTGCTGCTATTGATGTTGGTTCGAATTCAATCAAAATGATTGTAGTTGAAATCAATAAATTAAATGATATCACTGTTCTAGAAGATTTGAAGCAAAACACAGACCTAGGAAGGGATACTTTTTCCTTTGGAAGAATTAGTCCGAGTACTATAAATGAAACCTGCGAAACTCTTGATGGGTTTTCAAAAATATTAGAAGAGTATCAAGTACGTGACTATTTGACATTTACGACAAGTGGTATAAGGGAAGCTGAAAATAAAGAATATGTTATTGAACAAATCAGAGCAAAGACGGGGTTCGATGTGACTGTTATTAGTAACTCTGAGGAGCATTATTATTTATGCAAAGTACTTAGACAAAAATATAGTGAGCAAGATGCTATAACTGATAAAAAAACCATGTTTCTTAATGTTGGAGCAGGGGGCGTTGAAGTTACTGTATATAATGGAGAGGAATTACTTCTCAATCAGTATATAAAAATAGGTGCACTCCGAGTACGTGAAGTTCT
>DAVZGU010000557.1:0-1627 GCA_052274215.1 Clostridium sp.
GATATATATTTGATATCTCTGCTCTTGGTCAAAGCATTGCTGTAAGTTCAAATGTGTTGTTTAATAGTAATGGTCATTTAAAGTATACAATGCATACACCATGGTGCTAATAGCATTTTGATTAAGGAATTTATAAGATCGCATTTTTAATATATACTGCTATTGATGCTACTCAGGGGTTTGGGAGTGGTAGTAAATGGTGTAATTCAAGAAGTATTTGGAGCTGAAGGCAAGAAACTAAATAAGAGTACTTCACTATCACTTAATAATAATAATATTATAACTATTCGCAATGTGTCTACAATCCCTAATTCAGCTATCTTAAGAGCTGGGTTAATTGGAGCCTATGTTTTATTTATAAAGTTATTTAGCATCTTATTAAATTACATATGTTTTTTAGCATAGGGAAAAAATCCTAATATTTATTAGCAAATTTTCTATCCTAAATTTGAGAAAGCTCTTCCGTCCACATATGGTTAATCATTCGCTAAATGGACAGGTTTGTACCGAAGTTCGTATTGAGAATAGCCCCCAATTGAGGCTATTTACTGTAATCAAGCATACTTTTCTATGTATATTTACATTTTCCAATTGGATTTCATATTTCTGTATCTCTTTATAAGTTATAGATTAATCTATTAACTATTAAAATAAGATTGGAGAAAGTTATATTGTAAGAATTTTTATAGTAAATTAGGACATAATATACAAAATATGATTAAAATTATAGAATTTATTAAACTGTTAAAAATTATAAAAAAAATAAAAAGAATAGGAGGAAGAAAACTAATAGTAAATAAAATTAAGGGGTGAAAATAAATGGTAGGATATATTACTGTACTAATCATAGTTGCCATCGTCTTTATAGCGTTTATTACTTCAATCAAAGTAGTTACCACCGGTTCTGTTAGTTTAGTTGAGAGGCTTGGACAATTTCATAGGATTTTAGAGCCAGGATGGCATTTTTTAATCCCATTTGTTGATTTTGTGAGAAGAAGAATTTCCACAAAACAACAGATACTTGAAATTGACCCACAAAACGTTATTACTCAAGATAATGTAAAAATTTCAATTGATAATGTAATATTTTTCAAGGTAATTAATGCAAGAGATGCAGTATACAATATAGAAAGCTATAATTCAGGTATTATTTACTCAACAATTACTAATATGAGAAATATTGTAGGTAACATGACTCTTGATGAATGTCTATCAGGAAGAGATAAAATTAATCTTGAGCTTTTAAAGGTTGTAGATGAAATTACAGATGTTTACGGAATAAAAATACTTTCAGTTGAAATAAAAAATATTCTTCCTCCAACTGAAATTCAACAGGCTATGGAAAAACAAATGAAAGCAGAAAGAGAAAAGAGAGCAGTTATTCTAAATGCTGAAGGTCAAAAGCAAAGTGAAATTGCTAGAGCTGAAGGAGAAAAGCAGGCTAAGATACTTCAATCAGAAGGTCTTAAGATGTCACAATCACTTGTGGCAGAAGGTAAGGCAAAAGCAATTGAGGCTATAGCTTTAGCCCAGGCTCTTGCAATTACTGCAGTTAATACTGCAATAATATCTTCAGGTACAAACGAAACAGTTATTGCAATAAAACAAGTGGAAGCACTTATCGAAA
>DAVZGU010000558.1:0-1607 GCA_052274215.1 Clostridium sp.
AAAAGGTTTCTAAAAGCAGGAATATTAGAAAAAGGAAAATTTATTAAAACTACAGAAGGCGTAGCACAAGGCGGAAGCTTGTCCCCACTTTTAGCAAATATATATCTGCATTACACTCTTGATTTATGGTTTACGAAAGTAGTAGCTAAACGCTGTAAAGGTGGATGCTATTTAACAAGATATGCAGATGATAGTGTAGCATGTTTTCAATATGAAGAAGATGCAAAAACATATCATGAAGCGTTAAAACGTAGACTGTCAAAGTTTGAATTGAGTATTGCAGAAGAAAAGACTAAAATCATTGAATTTGGTCGGTTTGCGAAAGAACGAATAAAGCGAAAAGGCGGAAATAAGCCAGAAACATTTGAATTTCTTGGGTTTACACACTACTGTAGTAAAAGCAGAAAAGGATACTTTAAGTTAAAATGGAAAACATCCTCAAAGAAATTTCGCGCCAAAGTTAATGACTTCAATAAATGGATAAAAGAAAATAGAAATCTTCCATTAGGTCTAATATGGAATAAGGTAAATCAAAAATTAAGAGGCCATTATAATTATTATGGTGTTAGTGACAATTGGGATAACTTAATGAAATACAAAAGACAAATCATAAAAGCAATGTTCTACTGGTTAAAGAAGAGAAGCCAACGAACCAAGTTAAACTGGGATAAAATAGATAAATCATTAGAACATTACCCATTAGTAAATCCAAAACCTCATTCTTTAGTTAATCTAAATCCTATCTATGTGTAAATAGTTTCATATGGGGAGCCGGATGCCTTAGTGCGACAAGAAGTAGCTTCTTCTTGTAATAATATTAGTGCAGAGTTATCTGCTGTCTTAGTAGTAAAGACATTCCCATCTGAAACTGCATCAGAAGTAATTCTGGGGTGGGTTGCATGAGGAAACGCCTAATTGATAGTCTAGTATCCGAGATGGTCAAGGGCAAGGGAAAGAATGGTACGGTCTATGATTAAGTGTCGTTAACGGCAGCAATATATAGGATACGTTTAGATATTGTATTACAGATAGGAAAATGCAACTTTTGGCGTGCATTTATAACTACCCAGATACTTACAGACCCCATAGAAAACAGGCAATTGAAAAAAATGATGCAAACGCCAATAATAAGACACACAATGATAAAACATACTGCAAGTCCCTATGATGTAACTTTGAGAGAATACTTTAAAATGCGTGATAAAAAATTCAATGATAAATCAAATAGTCAAGACAATTCGGACAAAAAGTATGCTCGAGCTGTATGTCGTGAAAGTGACACGTACATTTCCTAGGCGAGAAAGAGGAGGCAACTCCTCTGACTTAGCCGATATTGGGCACGTCCGGTTCTGAAAGGGGCGGTATCTGTGAAGATTACCGTCTACTTACCTAAAGATAGGCCACATGCTGGAATTAATATCCATTAATTTACATGTCAAAGTTTGATAAAATATATTGAAAAAACATATGGGATAAAATATGAATTATGTACGTGCAGGTGGTTACCGTTCAAAATTTAATATATTTTATTGATAACGATTGTGGGAAACTATTAAATATTGTATAATATAAACAAAATAATGCCCTCAAAACATGAAATGAGCTTT
>DAVZGU010000559.1:0-1592 GCA_052274215.1 Clostridium sp.
TATAAGGCAAAGCCTTACGAACTACTCCCTTTCATTTTAAAGTAAAAGTTATATTGATAAATTACTAAAAAGATACCGTTAATGACTTCAGAAGGATAATTAATTAATTAATTAATGGTTATTAACTATTGTTGAAATAATAATAAGCACAATCGCATCCAAGGAGGAATTCCTTCCGAAGTTCCATTAAGGTATCCTAATATATTATATGTGCAAAAGGATAATTTGTTACAGATATTTATACTATATGTAAATTTATTCTAAAAAATGTTATTAGGTGTTTAAAATGCATAGGAAGTAATGTATAATGTTATCAAATGGTAATTATATGGAAGGTGGAGTTAAAATGACTTATATAAAAAAATATGAAGAATGGTTAAATAATAAATACTTTGATGAAAAGACTCGAGAAGAATTAAGGTCAATATCAGAAGACAATAATGAAATTCAAGATAGATTTTACATGGATTTAGAGTTTGGAACTGCAGGTCTAAGAGGAAAATTAGGTGCGGGACTTAATAGAATGAATTTATACATAATTTCAAGAGCAACTCAAGGGCTTGCGGATTATATCAAAGGTTATGGACAAGCATATATGGATAGAGGGGTAGCAATAGCTTATGATTGCAGACATTTTTCTCTTGAATTTGCAGCTACAGCATCACAAGTTTTAGCAGCAAATGGAATAAAGGCTTATCTATTTGAGGAATTAAGACCTACTCCAGAACTATCTTATGCAGTAAGAACATTAGGTACTGCTGCAGGAATTGTTGTGACTGCTAGCCATAATCCTAAAGAATATAACGGATACAAGGTATATTGGGAAGATGGTGCCCAGATTTTATCATCTACTGCAAATGGTATAACAGAAAAAATTCAGAGCATTACAGATTTTAGTACCATAGAAATTATGGATCTTGAGGAAGCTAAGGAAAAAGGATTAATAGTAATGCTTGGAAAAGCAATGGATGATGAATATATGGAGAAAGTAAAGGGACTAGCTTTAAGAGATGATATAGATAAAGATATAAAAATTGTTTATACACCTCTAAATGGTACTGGAAATATGCCTGTACGAAGAGTACTAAAGGAAAGAGGGTTTACTAATATAATAGTAGTACCAGAGCAAGAAAACCCAGATCCAGACTTTACAACCGTTGGATATCCAAACCCAGAGGATGTAAAAGCCTTCAAATATGCACGAGAGCTTGGCAAAAAAGAAGGGGCAGAGCTATTAATAGCTACAGACCCAGATTGCGATAGACTTGCCATAATGGTTAGAGATAAAAATGGAGAATATGTTGCATTTAATGGTAACCAAACAGGAGCTATATTAATAAAATATGTCATAGAAGGGATGAAAGAAAAAGGCACACTTCCTAGCAATGCAGCCATAGTAAAATCGCTAGTAACAGGCGATTTGGGAAAGGCAATAGCTAAAAAATATGGTGTAGAAACATTCGAAGTACTTACAGGATTCAAAAATATTTGCGGCAAAATCAATGATTTTAAGAAAGATGATAGCTATGAATTTATCTTTGGATACGAAGAAAGTATTGGGTATGTTGCTGGGACTTTCGTTCGTGACAAAG
>DAVZGU010000560.1:0-1583 GCA_052274215.1 Clostridium sp.
ATCATTTGACTAGTACCATGGAGAACCTTTTTCCAAATTGGAAAGGAATATATACTAAGGATGATTACACTATAACAAATAACGAAAACAAGGTAGGAAGTATAGAAATAGGATATTATGGACCATTTTATTACAATGATAATGATATTCTGTATTTAAAAACACTTAATAAAATACTTATAAGCGTAGGTATAGTTTCTTTGTGTATTGCTTTAATAGTAGGACTTTTAATGGCTGAAGGGTTAAGTAGACCTATTCTAAATGTAATATATGCAGCAGAAATGATTTCTAAAGGGAATTATAGCCAAAGGATTGAAAAGAAATCTGACATAGAAGAAATAGATAAGCTTACTACATCAATTAATAACCTTGGAAACTCTCTTAATGAGCAAGAAAAGTTGAGAAAAAGATTAACAAGGGATGTTTCACATGAACTAAGAACTCCACTTTCAACCTTGCAAAGTCACATGGAAGCATTAATAGATGGAGTATGGGAACCAACAACTGATAGGCTTATAAGCTGTCATGAAGAAATACTAAGATTAAAACGTCTTGTAGGGGATTTAGAAAAGCTTGCCCAGTATGAAAGCGAAAATCTCATATTAAATAAGAGAAAATTTAATTTGGGAGAAGTTATTAAGAATATAGTTTTAAACTTTGAAAAAGAATTTTTAAATAAAGAGGTAGAATTGATTTTTTATAGCAAGGATATTGTTGTGTGTGGGGACAAGGATAAGATAAGCCAGGTTATAGTGAATTTAATGTCTAATGCACTAAAATATACCCTAAAAGGGGGCAAGGTTGAAGTTAATTTACTAGAGGACGGCCAGTATATTAAATTAAGTGTAAAGGATACAGGCATAGGAATATCAGAGATGGATCTATCATATGTATTTGAAAGGTTTTATAGAGTAGATGAATCAAGAAATAAATTAACAGGTGGAGCAGGAATAGGACTTACAATAACCAAGTCAATTATTGAAGCCCATAAGGGAACTATAAGCGTAGAAAGTACAATAAACCAAGGCACTGAATTTATAGTGAAATTACCCATGGATATATAAAAACTTTTTCCTTTATGTTGTTAACTTAAAGGAAAAAGTTTTAGTTATAGTAATGATGAATTAGTTAATGTATATCATAAAAATTAACCACCTATATAATCTTTTCTAATCTTTTCTAAATTCGTATTTTTTAAATCATCTACAATAACCACGCCACCTACAATACTGCCATCTTTTATAATCGAATAGATACCAGTTTCACTAAAGGTGGTAGATACCTTAACAGTTCCTTTTTTACCTTTAAAAGTAGTTATGTTGTTGCCAGTATCTGATGCAGCAATTTCAAAAGTTCCATCTGGATTGTCAAATTCAAATAAATCAAAGCTTAAAATTGTATTAACATTTTTAGCCGCAACTACAATCAAGGGTTCAAATTCATATCCTGTACCTTTAATTGAAAGAGCCTGGTTGCTTCCTGAAATCACAGCTTTTTTGATCAATCTACTGGTTTCAACTTTACTCGAATCAGTACCATAAATACTTGGTTTTTCAGGTGCAGCAGGTGCGCTACTCATATTA
>DAVZGU010000561.1:0-1580 GCA_052274215.1 Clostridium sp.
CGTACCTCACTTTCTTCATATGATGCACTATTAGTAGGTGTTTCATAAACCGTAGTTCTCTTTACAGAATAACCTTTAGCTTTCATTAGTTCGAAAAAAAATGATGCAAAATTTTCTGCTGTTGGTCTAAAATCCACCAGAATTACATTGAAGCCATCTTGCTTTAGACAATTTAAGGTTTCACTTCTCATGGTGTCTTCTTGCACTATTAAGGCATGGTCATAAGAATCTACCATATCTTTAACATCTTTTTTTAAATCACCAAAATCTATTATCATGCCGTCAAGTTGTCCGCCTTGTGCCAAGGTTTCTGATTGTACGGAAACTTCAACTTTCCATCTATGTCCGTGAATATTTGAACATTTTCCTTTATAACCAGAAAGAAAATGTGCACTGTCAAAGCTGTGTTCTGTCTTTAAAATATACATGTGTTCACTCCTCTCAAATTTATGTTAATATCCTTAATATTTCAAAAAATCATTTATTTTTTTGCATTTTTGTAATATTTTGTAAATAAAAAAGGGCATAATCTACCCTCATACAAAAAAAAGCTACCTAAAACGGTAGTTACGTCCTAGTTTTGTTTATAGACAGGATGGTTTAGAACTGTCTTATTAGGTTTTATAATTACTAATTTTACTATAAGTTATGAGGGATGTCAACTCAATATAAAGTTTACTTTAAACTGAAATTGTGTAATAATATAAAGTTGTAAAAGCATATTCAATTATAGTATTATGGAGAAATATTGGGTATAATATATCTAAAAAATAATGTTGTTAGTGAGGAGTAAAAATGAAAATCGGATTTGATCAGAAAAAATATTTAGAAGAGCAATCAAAATATATTTTAGAAAGAGTTAATAATTACGATAAATTATATTTAGAATTTGGTGGGAAGCTTTTCAATGACCTTCATGCAAAAAGAGTTTTACCAGGATTTGATGAAAATGCAAAGATTAAGTTACTACATAAATTAAAAGAAAAAGTTGAAGTCATTATTTGTGTATATGCAGGAGATATCGAGAGAAACAAAATTAGAGGGGATTTCGGTATTACATATGATGTTGATGTTTTAAGATTAATTGATGATTTACGTGAATATGATCTTGATGTAAATAGTGTTGTAATAACCAGATATGACGGGCAACCAGCAACTACGATTTTTATAAATAAGCTAGAGCGTAGAGGAATAAAAGTATACAAACATAGGGCAACCAAAGGATATCCTACAGATGTAGATGCAATTGTAAGTGATGAGGGATATGGCAAAAATCCATATATTGAAACAACAAAATCTATTGTAGTTGTAACAGCGCCAGGGCCAGGAAGTGGCAAGCTAGCTACTTGCCTTAGTCAGCTTTATCATGAACATAAGCAAGGCAGAGCAGCTGGTTATTCAAAATTTGAAACATTCCCAGTATGGAATATTCCTTTAAAGCATCCTCTAAACATAGCTTATGAAGCTGCAACAGCAGATCTTAATGATGTAAATATGTTGGATTCATTCCACTTTGATGCTTATAATAAGATATCTGTAAACTATAATCGTGATATTGAAACATTCCCTGTACTTAGGAG
>DAVZGU010000562.1:0-1578 GCA_052274215.1 Clostridium sp.
ACATTTGCAGATTATTTTATTGATGGTCTTATATCTGATTGGGTTGTACAATCAAAAATCTGTGAATCATTAGATAGTGTGCATCGTGTTGCAAACAATGTAGAGAATGTAATAGGTTCACTGAAAGAAAAGCTCGAGAGTATACAAAATGGGTTGCTTTTAACGGAAGAAAATATTAAATTGCTTGTTGAACAAGCGTAAATGTAGATTGAGGAAACATAAAAGTTATTTTGTTTAAAGGTAGGCATTAATTAAGGAGGAATAGTGGGTGATATCAGTTTGCAAAATAATATACACAATAAGGAAGTGATTTTTTGAATGTATTAGTCGCAGAAGATGAAACGGACATCAGAACCCTTTTAAAGTTAGAGCTTGAGCAGGAGGGATACTCTGTATTTGCTGTAAAGGATGGCATAGAGGCTTTAGAAATCATACGAAACAAAGCAATTGATATTGCCATCCTTGATGTTATGATGCCACGACTGGATGGATTCAATCTGCTGAGAAAAATCCGTCAAACAAGCAATCTTCCTGTCATATTTCTAACCGCTAGAGGTGATGATATGGACAAGATTTTAGGACTTGGGATTGGTGCTGATGATTACCTAGTAAAGCCGTTTAGTATGCCAGAACTGCTTGCAAGGGTTAGTGCACAGCTTAGGCGAAACCTTGAATATTCGTCCCAAAAGCCGCACGCCTTCTCCAAAATAAAGTATGGCAGCTTGTGCCTAGATAAAGACGCTTGCTGCGTATATAAAAAGGATGTGCTGGTGGTACTGAATGCAAAAGAATATATGCTGCTTAAGTACCTTATGGAGAATCCGGAAAGGGTTTTTACCAGGAAGCAGCTATACAAGGCAGTATGGGATGAGGATATTTATTGTGACAATAACACCATTATGGTGCATATAAGTCATATCAGAAATAAGATTGAGACTGATCCAAGAAATCCGGAATATGTCAAAACCATTAGGGGTATTGGATATAAGTTTCATAAACAGAGCACGGTTAGCCTATGAACAGAAAAATAGAAAGCAGATTCTTAGCAAACTATGTCCTAATGTTTATTATTTCCATAATGATAGCTCTATTTGCACTTATGCTTTTAGGTTTTGCAAACGATGTTATATCTAAGACCCTTGTTAAAAATAATTATACTGCCGAAAGCCTAATGAAGGATGATTATAAAAGGATTGACGTAGCACATGTTATTGATAACGGCGGTGGTGTACAGGTAATTAATACCGATTATGAAATTGCATATTCAGCAGGTCTTAACACTATTTCAAAAGATAAACTCACCACAGCGGAGTTTACTGATTTTTTGATGAAGAGTAAAAGTATTGAAAGACGTTATAGCTATAGTATTAAATATAATTCTAAGAAGCAATTTTGGCTGGTAGTAACGTTTCCCACTTCTATTAGAATTGATTTGAATTTCGTATACAACAAAGAATACAATTCCGTTGATAAACAGGGCGTAGTTGGTGTTATTGTTGCTGTTATTTTGTTTTACTTAATACTGCTTGCAATATGCACTGTGATATATTCAAAGCTATCATCTATAAGCATTATAAA
>DAVZGU010000563.1:0-1576 GCA_052274215.1 Clostridium sp.
ATCTAATAATTTTTCTGCTTGCTTTTTAATTTTTGACTTATCATTTTCACTCAAAGCAGGATTTTCATATTGATTTGATAGTTCTTTCAATTGGTTTCCTATATCCTTTATATTGTCTAATCCTACCTCCTTTTCTTGTAGAATGGACATTCCGCTTTCAATCTGTTGTTCTGAATTTTGACTAAGTGATAATTGATCATTCATATTCCTTATTTTCTGTTTCATAATATCTTCAGAACTTAATTTTTTTGTATTAGTAATAATATTATTGTTATTGAGTACCTTTCGAAGTTGTTGGTTACTGCTATTGGTTATATATGGATTTTTTATATTTCCAATAATCATTTTATATTTCCCAGGTATTTTAGAAAGACAAAATAGAGTTTCGTGTGATATGGGTAGAAGAAAAAGCTATGACCAGCTAATACTGGCATAGCTTTTCTTCTTTTATTATTCTCCCACTGTTTAAATCTACTAGCATTACATAAAAATTCGCCCTTAAGGACCTAGGAGGAGTACTAACGAAAAGGTCAAATTCATTTTTACTCCCGACGGCTATAGATACTTTTATATCTGATGTAAGTTCAATAGAAGCTATCTGGCCATAGACATTATAAATTGTTCTGGAGGTAACGAAAGGTTTAATTTGAATATGCCATTTAGAATACTCCCCGTTAGTTATTTCAAGCATTAAATCAGCAGGACCATTGCTGGTTTTATTTAAACTCCACTCAAAATCACGGGTATATAGGTCTGATAGAATAACTTGAAAAATTTTCTTCTCATTTTCTTTGGTTTGTATTCGTTTATTTTCTATAGATATTTCTTCTGTTTTATCATATATGTGTCCTGCAGCTAACATCAATTCACTATATGTAACTCCATTGTAGGCACCACCAGCTAATTTATTTATTGTATCTGGTGCTGGAGGTGATTTTACTAGCTTTCGAAGTAGTCTTGAAATATGTGCTGCACTTACATCAATTGTATTTGCATATTGATTAATTGAACGATTGCCTTTAGCTTTTGCTAATAACATGGCGAATGTAACAGCATCAAAATTACTGTAGTCATGCATTTAATCACCTCTTTTAATAGATATTATACCATTTTTTATTGTTTACAGTCAATAAAATATGGAAAATAATTATATTTGAAAAAGCATTGCATACATTCAATAACCATGATATATTGTTTACAGATAATGCAATAAACTGTAAACAATATGATTATATTAAGGGGGAAGATTTATATGGATCTAAAGAAATCTGCATTGAAACATTTAATAGATGAACGCTTTAATAGTAGTTATACAAAGATTTCCAAGGCTATCGGGGTAGATGGAGCACATGTATATCGAGTTTTGGTTAAAAATAATACTCCAGGGCTTAAGTTTTTTAATGGATTAATGAAGTGGTGTACAGATAATCAGTTAGATTACAGAGAATACATTTTTTTGCCTAAAGCGTTAACTGTAGGTAATAGAAAAGCAAAAATGAAGTAAATGGGGACCGATTAAAATTAAATCTAATATCAAGGGAGGAATAGATAATGGCTAAATACAGACAGATCTATA
>DAVZGU010000564.1:0-1566 GCA_052274215.1 Clostridium sp.
ACCTCATCCTCGTTTTGTTTCTCATCTTCCAAGTCTTCAAAAGCCCTCTCCATTGCAATGCCTACGTCACCGACAGATTCATCAAGTGCTTTATCCAATGTTTGCTTAATTTCATCTCTCTTAATATTTGTATCTTCGTCAATATCTTCTTCAATATCTTTTGCATTGCTAATAATAATATTTTTTATTTCGCCACAACAACTCCGAACGAATAAACCTGCAATAACTCCCCCAATTGCAATACCTATTACTGCAAAACCGTTAATAGAGCAAACCTTTTGTCTTCTTTTTTTAAATTTATTTTTTTTTGCTAATCTGTCTAAATAATTCATAAAAATCCTCCTAAATATAATAAATATTTTGCAACATCTATTATATTATTTCCCCATTATTATAAAAAAATTCAATTAATGAATAAGAATAAATATGTAAATATATACACACACTAAAAAAAATGAGGTGCTATAATGAATAAAAAACTAAGTCTTATAATGTTTAGTGGAGAATATGACAAAGCTTTAGCCGGATTAATACTGGCAAATTCAGCTAAAGAATTAGGCATGGAAGTATCTATGTTTTTTGCCTTTTGGGGTCTACTTTTATTGAGAGATCCAAATATAAATACAAGCGAAGGTAAATCTTCGCTTGAGAAACTTATGGGTGCAATGACTCCAAAAGGTCCAGATGAATTACCCCTTTCTAACATGAATTTTAGTGGTTTCGGGAAAAAAATGCTTGAAGCTATGATGAAGGAAGATGGAACACCTACTCTTTCTAAGTTTTTAGAAGGCGCTGTAAAAAAAGGTGTTAAGTTTTATGGTTGTAAGCTTTCAATGGAAGTTATGGGTTTTAAAAAAGAGGAACTCATTCCAGAACTTGAGGTAATTGAGGCTAAGGACTATCTCAAGGATGCTCTTGAATCAGATATACAATTATTCATATAAGGGTAAGTACAGAAATAAACTGGCACTTATAGCGTAAACACATAAAAAAAGTGTTTTCTCTATAGGTGCCAGTTTACTTAGGATTTACTTATTTATTGCTAGAATAAAGCTCCACTAAATCCATTCCCATGGTTGCCTCTGTTTATTTAGAACTTTTTGCTTTTGGCCAATCTAAAAATATTGAAAGTAATCCGCAAATTATCATTAAATAAGAATATATTGAAAAAGGAATAATTTGAATAGGTGATATCTTACCAATTGCTGCTGCTAATAACATTTGCCCTGCATAAGGACTTATGCCTTGAAAACCAGCCGAAAATATATCTAAAATACTTGCTGTTCTTATTGGACTAACCCCATATTTCTCTGACAAATCCTTTGCGAGTGGTCCTGCCGTAATAATAGATATTGTATTATTCGTTGTAGTTATATCTAGCACGCTTACTAGCGCAGCTATCCCTATTTCTGCTCCTTTTTTTGTTTTAACTTTAGATGCTAATTTTTCTAGTAGATACTCAATCCCACCATAATAATGCATAAGACCAACCAATCCACCTACTATAATAGATATTAGTGCTAAATCTTCCATCCAGCCCATCCCTCTTTGCAATGTTGCAAACAT
>DAVZGU010000565.1:0-1563 GCA_052274215.1 Clostridium sp.
GATTTTCTGGGCTGCAGAGTTTTTTGAAAAGCGGACAATCCATTGGTTTAATTTTGCCCTTAAGTATTTCTCCACATTTGCAGCCAGGACTGCCATCGTATTCTTCATAATTGATTTTGAAATGCTTAAGTGCGTCAAAAGCCTCGTACTTACTATTAAACTCCAGACCACTTTGGGGTATTACTCCAATTCCTCTCCACCTACTATCCACAATTTTAAAAGCTTTATTTAAATATTCTTTAGCATTTGGATTACCCTCAGTTTTAACTATTCTTTTATATTCATTCACAATTCTATAATCCTTTTTGCTAATTAAGCTTACTAGTGTATTCAAACCTTGAAGTATATCTAAAGGCTCAAACCCCGTAACCACTCCAGGAATATTATAATCCATGCTTAAAAATCCATATGGTTTCGTACCGATAATTGCACAAACATGCCCTGGCAATAAAAATCCGTCTATTTTTAATTCTTTATCTTGAACTAAAGCCGCCATAACAGGCGGAACGATTTTGTGGGAGGTAAAGAAAAATAAATTGCTCAGGTTATTTTTTTTAGCCTCTATAGCGGTAACCGCAGTCATAGGCGCAGTAGTTTCAAATCCCACTGACAAAAATACTACCTTTTTAGAAGGGTTTTGTGAAGCCATATTAAGGCAATCCATTGGTGAGTATACTATTCTTACATCTGCACCTTCTGCCTTTTTCTTACTTAGTGAACCTTTTTTGCCGGGTACTCTCATCATATCTCCAAAAGTTGCAATAATTACATCCTTTTCACCTGAAAGTGTCAGTGCGGTGTCTATATAGCTCTGAGGTGTAACGCACACAGGACAACCTGGGCCTGATATCAGATTTACATTTGGAGGCAGTACGTCCCTAATACCATATCTGAATATAGCCATAGTATGGGTACCACAAACCTCCATAATGTTTATCTTTTTACTCGAAATGTTATTTAGCCTTTCTACGAGTTTTTTTGAGTATTCATTGTTTCTAAATTCATCAACAAACTTCATTTTCAAGAAGCTCCTTAAAAATATCCAAGGTTATTTTTGCTTCTTCTTCGTCTACCTTTTGTATTGCACAACCTGCATGTACAAGTACATATTCGCCCACAGATACATCTGGCAAAAGATGCATAAATACTTCTCTTTTCATATTTCCAATCTCTACAACACCTTTATTTTCGTCCATTTTTAAAACCTTTCCTGGAACTGCTAGGCACATCCTCGTTCCTCCTTATTCTTTAACTGAAAAGTATTTTCTATTTATTTAACCTTTATTTTTTTGTTTTGTATTTTCCTCATTAACCATGAACATATTTCATCTATACCCTGATTTTTAACACAAGATGTTTCAAATGTATCCACATTAGCATTTAAAGATTTTATATCCCTATAAAATTCTTGTTTGTTAAAATCAGTAAATTCTATTAAATCTAACTTATTTAAAATAATAGCGCCACTTTTTTCGAACATTAGTGGATATTTAAGTGGTTTGTCATTCCCTTCTGTAGTACTCAAAACACAAATTTTTATATCTTCACCAATTTCAAATTCCG
>DAVZGU010000566.1:0-1563 GCA_052274215.1 Clostridium sp.
CCAGCCATAAGCACTTGGTAATGCCGCAAATTGTGAATGGTATTGAGCATGCTCCTTTTATTATGAGTAATAAGAATTCAGAATATAATATAGATTTTTTAATCTTCTCTGCTCATAAAATGTATGCCCCTTTTGGCACAGGTGTATTAATTGGTCCTAAAAATTTCTTAGATAAATGTGAGCCAGATTTAGTAGGTGGTGGAACAGTAGATATTGTTACTCATGATTTTATAAAATGGGATGACTCTCCTCAGAGACATGAGGCTGGTTCGCCCAATGTTATAGGATCTATAGCTCTAGCATCTGCTATTAAAACCTTGAATAAAATTGGTATGGACAACGTAGAATGTATTGAAAAAAAATTGACCGCATACGCCATTTTGAAAATAAAAAATATTCCGGACTTAAAAATCTATTGTGATACTTCTAAAGGAGTTGACCGGGTTAGCATAATTCCCTTTAATATTTGCGGAATTCATCACGCCTTAGTTGCAAAAATCCTTTCCTATGAATGGGGTATTTCAGTGAGAAGTGGGTGTTTTTGTGCTCAACCATACCTTGCTAAGCTATTGAATATTTCTAATGAGTTTGCACTTAATATTATAACAAATCCTGATTCACAGCGTCCTGGAATGGTTAGAATCAGTTTTGGACTGTATAATACTTACTCAGAAATTGATACATTAGCTTATGCTCTAAATAAAATTTCATTAAACAAAAATTTTTATATTACCAAATATGAAAATATGAAAAAAACTCTTTTTGATGTATAACTTCTAAAATCATTTATCGTTAAATCATCTCCTGCGGAGCTGAAATGTCGTTAAATAAAAATAATACACTTTAGTTTTTATCTGAAATTACCAAAAGACAAGTCTCATTATATGGAGCTTGTCTCTTTTTAATTTTGTTTTTATTTATTCTATAAAAATAGTATTACTATAGGTATAGTTATTCCAGAAATTATTGTAGTTATAAATACGCACTGTGATGCTAGCAACCCGTCTCCACCGTATTTTTCAGCCATTATTCCAGTTATTACCGCCGCCGGCATTGCTTGCAGTATAACACATATGTTAAGTAACAATTCGTCTACCTTTAAAAATTTTAACACTACGTAAACACTCATTGGAACTATTAAAAGTCTAACTACTGTAGCATAATATATAGAAAAATCAGAAAAAATATTCTTAAATTGCATTTCCGCAAGCATTGAGCCAATAATTATCATAGATATTGGTGTTGTGGTAGTTCCAATTAGTTTTAACGAAGCTTCAATAGGTACAGGTAATCTTATTGAAAACACGAATAAAATCATACCAATAATTACTGCTATAAGCGCTGGATTTACCACTTCTTTCCCCATTGATTTAAAATCTTTTTCTTCAGTGTATAGCGTTATCCCTACTGTCCACACTAAAATGTTAAAGGCAATATTGAAAATTGCTGCATAAAAAACGCCCTTTCCTCCATAAATGCTTTCAAGCACTGGATAACCCATAAACCCAGTATTAGAAAAAATTGTTATGAACCTAAATACTTGCTGTTTATTTTTAGGAAGCT
>DAVZGU010000567.1:0-1560 GCA_052274215.1 Clostridium sp.
TTTCTTAAAACAAATACACCAGAAATACCTATTGTAAAGAAAATCCAGATTACAAATATCGTCAAATCTGAAAGTGAATTAAATGATCCACCTAAAATAAATATAATGGAAATTAAACCTTCAAAAATTAAAGCGTTAACTGGAGTACGAAGTTTTGGATGAACTGCTCCTAAAATTTTTCCTGCAGGTAATTCTCTTTTTTGTCCCATAGCAAGAGCTATTCTAGTACCGCAGACCATCTGGGCATTTAAAGCTCCAAATACTGAAAACATCATACCTGCAGTAATAAATGCTGTAGCTCCATTTCCGAAAAGTTTGACAGATACATCTACGCCTATTTTATCTGAAGCAACAACTTGAGCTGCGGGAAGTACATTGAAAATAGCTATATTAAATAGCGCATAAATAACAATAACAAACAATACACCAGTGATAATAGATTTTGGAAGATTTTTTTCGGGCTTTTCCATTTCTGCACCTAATGTACAGGTATTAATCCAGCCATCATAAGCCCATAATACACCTAGGAGCGCAATGCCAATACCTCCACCCTTTACACCTCCGATATTTACAAAGTTGATGTCATGCGCAGTACCACTAATTAAACCGAAAATAACAATGGCTGCAATAGGAATCATTTTTAAAACTGTAGAAATTGTTTGAGCCCAAACGCCCAATTTGGTTGCAATAGAGTTAATAATTACAATAAAGGCAATTAATCCGATAGCTAAAGCCTTTTGCTGTATCCCATTCATTGGGATGAAGAATGTTGCAAAGGTAGCAACAGCAATGGCCATTGCACCAGAGCCCCCTGGACTGGCAATAATGGCTTCCACCCAGCCGTATAAAAATCCAACTACTTCACCGAATATTTCAGATAGGTAAGTATACAGGCCACCAAGTTTTGGAATATAGGCTGCAATTTCCGAAATTGATAAGGCAGCGCAAATCGAGATTACTCCACCAATAATCCATATTGCTAGTGCACCCCCAGGAGATCCTGTGTTTTCCAAAACAACAGCAGGTTTCATAAATATACCGGAGCCGATTACAAAACCAATTACGAATATAATACCCTCAAATAATCTTATATTTCTTTTTAATTGTGTTTGCTCAGACATTAGAAAACCTCCTCAATATTTAGATTATGGTTAAATCTGATTAAATTTCAAGTACTTCCTCTGGTGTTTTATATGGTCTGTTTTGCTTTATTCCAGTTTCTTTAAGTGTTAGTTCACCAAAATAAAAACAAAGTCCTTTTCTTAATTGATTATTTTCAATAAGTGCCTGTTTATATCCCTTATTTGCAATTTCAAGTGCATATGGAAGAGTTGCGCTAGTTAGCGAATAAGTAGCTGTTTTTGAAAAAGCGGAAGGAATATTATCAACACAATAATGCATAATTCCTTCTTCAAAATAAGTAGGATTATCATGAGAAGTTGATCTACAAGTCTCAATAGCTCCTCCATCGTCGCAAGCTACATCTACTATTAAAGATCCTTTTTTCATATAATTAAGCATTTGTCTTGTTACTAGATGATCCTTTCTCCATTTTGGCCA
>DAVZGU010000568.1:0-1552 GCA_052274215.1 Clostridium sp.
CTAGTAGTTCTATAGCAATAGTTCAGGGATTTAAATAGTCAAATTCTAATTATTAAATTTTAAGATAACAAATACATTTAAAATGAAAAATTAGGGGTGAGTAGTATGAGAATGTATGATTTAATAATAAAAAAAAGAAACGGCAACGAACTTACTACAGAAGAAATTAATTTTTTTGTTGGCGGATATACAGATGGAACTATCCCGGATTATCAAGTTTCAGCATTGCTTATGGCTATATACTTTCAAAAAATGAATAAGAGAGAAACTAAAGATTTAACAATGGCAATGGTGAATAGTGGTGAAACTATTGATTTATCGTCTATTGAAGGTGTAAAGGTTGATAAGCATAGTACTGGTGGTGTAGGTGATACAACTACTTTAATTCTTGGGCCTATTGTTGCAGCAGCAGGCGTGCCAGTTGCTAAGATGTCAGGAAGAGGACTCGGACATACTGGTGGAACTATTGACAAGCTAGAATCTTTTGAAGGCTTCTCAGTTGCCATGTCAATTGAAAAGTTTATGCAAAATGTAAATAAAGTCAAAATTGCTATAGGTGGTCAAACTGCTGATTTAGCACCAGCAGACAAGAAGCTATATGCACTTCGTGATGTTACCGGGACTGTTGATAATATGTCTTTAATTGCAGGAAGCATAATGAGTAAAAAAATAGCTTCTGGAGCAGACGCTATAGTACTCGATGTGAAAACAGGTAGTGGTGCATTTATGAAAAATGAGGATGATGCTTTTGAACTTGCGAGAGAAATGGTTGATATAGGAATTAATGTCGGTAGAAATACTATTGGTGTAATAACTGATATGGACCAACCACTAGGTTACGCAGTTGGTAATGCTTTAGAAGTAAAGGAAGCTATAGATACATTAAAAGGTGAAGGTCCAGAAGATCTTACAGAACTTTGTTTAACCTTAGGAGCACATATGCTTGTATTAGGGGGAAAGGCAAAGGACGCTGAGCAGGCAAGAAAAATACTTGTGGATATCATAAAATCAGGAAAAGGTCTCCAAAAATTAAGAGAACTTGTAGTATCACAAGGTGGAAATCCAGCTTATGTAGATGATCCATCTATATTCCCAGTGCCAGCTATTGTAGAGCCCATTATATCAAACTATGAAGGTTATGTGAAAGGAATAAAAGCTGACGACATAGGAAAGGCAGCTTTAGTTTTAGGAGCTGGGCGTGAAACTAAAGAAAGCAAAATAGACTTATCAGTTGGGATTGTTCTTCATAAGAAAATCGGAGATTTTGTAAAGAAGGGTGAGGCTATTGCAACTGTTTATGCAAGTAGTGCTGAAAAACAAAAAGTATCTGTAAAAATGGTATTAGATGCATATGAAATAGTAGAGGGAAAGATATTATCTAAGCCGTTAATCAAAGGTATCGTTACAAAAGACGGTACGACAAGATTTTAATAAAGTAAAGAATAGAGGGGGCATACCTTCTATTCTTTTTTCATTGGAAATGATATAATTTCCATCCTTTTAGCAGATTAATTAAAAAGAAAATTAGTAGTTCTTAGCTAAGTGAATGCAT
>DAVZGU010000569.1:0-1546 GCA_052274215.1 Clostridium sp.
GAGTTACAGCAAGTTTTGCTATGCTCGGAGATATAATACTCGCTGAACCTAATGCATTAATAGGGTTTGCAGGTAAAAGAGTTATTGAACAAACATTAAAGCAACAATTACCTGATGGTTTTCAAAGGGCTGAATTTCTGCTCCAAAAGGGTTTTATAGATAAAGTAGTGGATAGAAAAGCTATGAAGGATACTTTAACGCAAATATTGAAAATTCATTCATAGCATTAAGAGAAAGACAAAAGTAACGATAGGGAGTGGAATTTTATGGTAACTTTACCTTTTGAAAAGCACATGTATGAACTTAAAAGTAAAATAGATGAACTAAAGAATTTAGCAACAGATCAAAATATGGATTTAGAAAAAGAAATAAGACAGATGGAAATTAAGCTCTACAATATGAAAAAGGAAGCCTATAAAAACTTAACTGCCTGGGATAAAGTAAGCATTGCGAGGCTTGTGGAACGTCCTACTGCTCTTGATTATATAAATCTTATTTTTGATTCCTTTATGGAGCTACATGGTGATAGGTATTATGGAGATGATTCTGCTATTGTAGGTGGAATAGCAGAGTTTAATGGTATTCCTATAACTGTTATAGCTCAGCAAAAGGGAAATAACACCAAGGAAAACATAAAGAGAAATTTTGGTATGCCAAATCCAGAGGGATATAGAAAAGTTTTAAGACTTATGAAACAGGCAGAAAAATTTAAAAGGCCTATTATTTGTCTTGTAGATACTCCGGGAGCATATTGTGGACTAGGTGCAGAAGAAAGAGGTCAAGGTGAGGCAATTGCTAGAAATCTTATGGAAATGGCAACCTTAAAAACACCAGTAATTTCAATAGTTATAGGAGAAGGCGGAAGTGGTGGAGCTTTAGCTATGGCGGTAGCAGATGAGGTTTGGATGCTAGAACATGCAATTTATTCTATTTTATCACCAGAAGGGTTTGCTAGCATATTATATAAAGATGCAAGTCTTGCTAAAGAAGCGGCTACTGCAATGAAAATAACAGCTCAGGATTTAATTGATTTTGGAATAATAGATAGAATTATAAAAGAGCCTTTAGGTGGGGCGCACACTAATTTAGATGAGATGGCAGCAAGTATTAAACGTAATTTAGAGGAGTCAATTGTTAGATTAATGCGGGAACCTATAGAATCCTTACTTACTAAGAGATATTATAAATTTAGAAAGATTGGTAAGGTAGTGGAATAATTTTCATTTTAGTGATGTTAAGAAAAGTATATATACTTTTCTTTTTTTTTGTATTGAAGTGTTTATATAAATCATACATAATAGAAGGTGAGAATAATATTTAGGATAATGGCAAAGGGGAATTAAGTTATGAGTAAAACACATAGTGGGACAATTTTAGTAATAGATTCAGGATGCGATTTATCTTTAGAGTATATTAAACAAGAGAATATAGTACCCTTAGGTATAATATGTAATTTTAAAGGTCAAGCAATAGAGGACGATTTCGGGAAAAAAATTATTCGCAAGGATTTTTATAATGCTTTAAGACAAAGAGAAATGCCGACTAC
>DAVZGU010000570.1:0-1542 GCA_052274215.1 Clostridium sp.
AGTTCTAAGGCGTTAATAAGAGCCAAAGAATTTTCATGGCAGAACACTGCACAATCCACTCTCAAAGTCTATGAGGATATATACAATCGTGAATCCCCTGCACAATAAGAACGGTATATATTACTGCAACTGTATTTTATGTAATATACACTTTTCAAACATACTATAATTAAGGCTTGCATACTGAATATGCAAGCCCCCTTTTAAAAAATTAATTTATAATTTGTTGATAATACTTGCTAAATATCCAGCGCCAAATCCATTGTCAATATTAACAACACTAACTCCACTAGAACAACTATTTAACATAGATAATAGCGCAGAAAGTCCTTTAAAATTAGCTCCGTATCCTACACTAGTCGGAACAGCTATAACTGGTTTATCTACTAATCCTCCAACTACACTAGTTAAAGCACCTTCCATTCCCGCCACAGTAATAACGACCTTCGCATGCCTTATAACATCTAGATTTTCAAATAACCTATGAATACCCGCTACTCCTACATCATAAATTCTTTCAACCTTATTCCCAAAAATTTCCGCTGTGATAGCTGCCTCTTCCGCTACTGATATATCTGAAGTTCCTCCTGTTACTAATGCAATATATGTACTTGAAGTTTCTACTTCCTTTTTTTTAATAACAATTGTTCTTGCAAGCTCATTATACTCGGCATCATCACATACCTCTTTTACCCCTTCATACATGATCCTCGAGGCCCTTGTACCAAGAATATTTACATCCTTAGTAATCATTAAACTAACTATACCCTTTATTTGATCCACAGTTTTCCCTTCACAATATATAACCTCCGGGTAGCCAACTCTAAGTTCTCTATGATTATCTATTTTTGCAAATCCTAAATCTGAATAAGACAAATCTTTTAATTTATCTACACCATCCTCAATGGATATATTACCATTTTTTACGGACTTAAGAAATTTCTTCATTTCTTCTGAATTCATATATTCTCCACCTTTTTTAATTTAACCTTACCGTTTTATGTTTTTATATCTAAAATTTATATTTCATTCCTTAATTTTTCATATACTTCGCTTATAGGGATTCCAACCCTTTGTGCTATTTTCTTACACTCCTCATATTCTAACTTATTTTTTATTTTTTCACCTTTGTAGTAAGCTTCTTTCACAGTAACTTCACCATAGCTAGTGTTAATTTTAGTAAATTCTCTTTGGAGCATTGTTTTATGTACTTTAAAACTTCTTACTCCAAATGTAGTAGTTTCTCTAAATAATACTTCTTTCATCTTTTCAATTTTATCTTCTTTACATAAAACGCTTATTTTTACACCGGGTCTGCCTTTTTTCATTATAATTGGGCTTAAATATGCATCTAAAGCACCCTCAGTAAAAAGCTTATCAAGAATATACTCATATAGCTCTGGATTCATATCATCTATATTACATTCCACAATTTCTTGAAATACTTCACCTTCATTTTCCATCTTTCCAGTATCAGACAAATTTTCTACCTCTTCTACTAACATGACCCTCAGTACATTCGGAATTTCAGTATCTCTATTA
>DAVZGU010000571.1:0-1542 GCA_052274215.1 Clostridium sp.
ATTCAGGGGGTGTTGATAGCACATTTCTTTTAAAGGTAGCAGCTGATGTTTTGGGAAATAGAGTTATAGCAATTACGGCAAAGTCATCAACATACCCGGAAAGAGAATTTAAGGAAGCTGTTAAATATATTAGAGGCATCGGAGCAAAGCATATAGTTATAATTTCGGAAGAATTAGAAATTGAAGGATTTGCTAAAAATCCTGTTAATAGATGCTATTTTTGTAAAAAAGAACTTTTTTCAAAGATTAGAAAAGTTGCTGATGATAATAACATTAATGCGGTTTTGGATGGTTCGAATGCCGATGACGCCTCCGATTACAGACCAGGAATGAAGGCAGCTAAGGAATTAAAAGTTATTAGTCCACTAAAGGATGCTGGGTTTACGAAAAATGATATAAGAGTACTGTCAAAGAGATTGGGCGTACCTACCTGGAATAAGCCAGCATTTGCGTGTCTATCCTCAAGATTTCCATATGGCAATGAGATAACGGTGGAAAAATTAAGTATGGTTGAAAGAGCAGAACAGTTTTTATTGGATTTAGGATTCAGACAGATAAGGGTAAGGCACCACGGAGATATAGCAAGAGTAGAGGTTAATGTTGAAGAAAGAAATAAATTTTTCGACATTGAAATCATGGATAAAGTTGGATATGAATTGAAAAGTATTGGTTTTAAATATGTAACCCTTGATTTGTTAGGCTATAGAACTGGAAGTATGAACGAAGTACTTAGCGTAGCAGAAAGAAATTCAGTAAAAGCTCTTGATTAAAATCAAGAGCTTTTTTTCACCTATTTTTTTATATCAGGTAAAAACATATACTAATTTACATTTATATGGTAAACTTGATTTAGGTTAATCGTTTACTGAAGGGATAATAGTAATTATGAACAGAATAATCAAAAAGCCAACTATTAAAGATGTTGCAAAAAAAGCTAATGTTTCCGTAGCTACTGTTTCTAGAATTCTTAATGATCTAGACGGTTACTCAGAGGAAACAAGGAAAAAAGTAACTATTGTGGTAGAGGAAATTGGATATCGGCGAAATGCAATTGCTAGGAACTTAAAGACAAAAACTAGCCATACTATAGGGGTATTGTTACCAAAAGTTGAAACTACTTTTTATGTAGAAATTCTAAACGGTATAGAGGACATGGCACATAAAAATAATTATAGTGTCTTTATTTGTAATACAGGGACCAGTTCCCATTTAATGCCTTACTATTTAGAGGTATTATCCGAAAGACAGGTAGACGGCATTATTGTATGTAGTCTATCACCTAAAGATATGTATGATAAGGATATTGTCGACACTAAAATACCTTGCATCCTTGTATCAACATTTTCTCCTCGTTTTACAATTCCATATATTAAAGTAGATGACTTTCAAGCGGCTTATGAGGCTACTAGTTATTTAATAGAAAATGGTCATACTAAAATAGCAATGCTAGGTGGAGAAAAAGAAGATCCAATTGCAGGTATACCTCGTTTACAAGGATATAGACAAGCTCTAAAAGAACATAATATTACCATTAATGAGAAC
>DAVZGU010000572.1:0-1529 GCA_052274215.1 Clostridium sp.
GGAGAGATTAAAATGAAAAATTCAAAAAAAATATTTTTTACTCTTATAACAATACTTTCCCTACTCTTTTTATCTTTTATTATTTTCATATCTTTTGCTATAGCCTCAGACTATAGACATGGGAACACAAATATCTCTGGAATAGTTCCACCTCTCATAATACTACCTTTAATACTTTTATTAATCTTTGGAGTAATTTATTTAATTGGTCATTTTGTATTTATGGATTCAAAGAAAAGGGGTATGGACCCTTGGCTTTGGACAATGGTAGCACTATTTGTTCCAAACCTTATAGGTTTAATCATCTATCTAGTCGTAAGGAATTCCTACACTAAAAAAATCTGCAAAAGCTGTGGAAATCCTGTAGATGATCACTTTATGAATTGCCCCCTCTGTGGCTTTAAGCTTAAAGATAACTGTAGCTCTTGTGGATTCCCAGTAGAACCTGAGTGGAATATTTGTCCCAAGTGTGCCTCTAAATTAAAGTAATGTAAAATCACTTAATTAAATATAAGAAAAAAAGATAATACAGTGTGTATTATCTTTTTTTCTTATATTTAATGTTCCCACCCTGAGCTTCTACAATATACTTGCATATAGATTCATCATTATTTTAATTGTGATAAATCTATTGTAAATTTATCTCCTACTTGTTTATATTCACCATCCATCCTACCACTTTTATCTGGATATTTAGCTGCATAGGGGGTAAGTGTTAATGTTTTTGCATTTTTATTAAGATTTCCATCTATATTTTCTATTTCAAATAATGCATCCTCTTTACCTGAGTGGGATGCGTAAAATTTGACCTCATTACCCAAATCATCAACTCCTTTTAAATCCACTGCATATGTTGATTTTGCTGTAAAATTGGATATTGAAGCATAAAATTTTTGACCTACGGCATTATCTGTATATTTTTTTAGAGTGTATTCTTCACCGTTTGGAAGTGAGAACTTCTTATTAAGTAATATTTCCTTGGTATTTACTTTTAATTGATCGCCATTGGTCTTAAACTTAAAGACCCAAGAACCCTTGGTTTTCTTATCATTTAACTTCATAGCATGAGATGAGATTTTTATATTTAAATCTCCACTTAAATCTACTTTACCTAAATCATAAGTAGTAACCGCTTGTGTAGTATTCTCGTCAATATTAAACGCTCCTCCTCCGCTTCCTCCATTTACGCTTTTCCCATTTACATAAATAATGTTGGAATCAAACCAGGATTGATCTTTTCCTAACTTTTTATTAGAACTTATATTATAAGAAACATTCAGTTGATTACCATCCAATATTACTTCATTTAGTTTAACTGTTACTCCATTATCAGTTATAGTTTTATTTACAACGGTATTATATTCATCCAAATTCTCTTGTATTCCTAAAAAAGCACCTATATTACTGCTAAACGTTGATAGTCCCTCTACTGGAACATTACTTCCAAATATTCCAACAGTTAATGCTACAACTGCCACTGCTGCCACTATTTTTCTATTGTAGAATTTCTTTTTATTAATTGATTTCCT
>DAVZGU010000573.1:0-1525 GCA_052274215.1 Clostridium sp.
CTAATCACCCCTAATTATTCATTTTAAATATATTTATATGTCTTCAAATTTAATAATTATAATTTGACTATTTAAATCCCTGGACTATTGCTATAGAACTACTAGCTCCTACTCTACTAGCGCCTGCTTCAATAACAGCTTTTGCATCTTCAGCTGTCCTTACTGCTCCAGACGCTTTAACTCCCATTTCTGGTCCTACAGTCTCTCTCATTAATTTTACATCATGAATTGTTGCTCCACCTGTTGAAAATCCTGTTGAAGTTTTTACGAAGTCCGCTCCAGCTTCTTTAGCTATTTGACATACCCTAACTTTTTGTGCATCTGTTAAAAGACAAGTTTCTATTATTACCTTTACTAGTGCGCATCCTTTACAAGCATCAACTACTGCTTTAATTTCATCTTTTACTACATCAAACTTGTTTGATTTTATAGCACCAACATTAACTACCATATCTATTTCCTGCGCACCATTTTCAATTGCTTGTTTTGCTTCAAATACTTTTACTTCTTTTGTTGTAGCTCCCAGTGGAAATCCAACAACTATACAAGTTTTTACGTTACTTCCTTCTAATTCTTTTCTTACAAGTGATGCGTAATATGCATTAGCACATACTGAAGCAAATCCATATTCTTTAGCCTCAGAACAAATTTTTATAATTTGGTCCTCGCAAGCTTCTTGTTTTAATAGTGTATGGTCTATATATTGTTCTATTTTCATATTAATCTTCTCCTTTATTTTTTATAAATTTATTTTCTATATATTTTTCTGATCCTTTTAAGAGAATCTCTGGCAAAATAGTTACTCTTTTAATTTCGGTAGGCTTGTTACTATTTAAATTTTCTAATAACATTTTCATACCGATTCTGCCAAGGTCAATAGATGGCCCATTAATAAAACTAATGTTCATCCCTATTATATTTAACATATCAATCTTATCAAAACCAATAATCGCCATATCGCGCGGTATATCTAGTTTTTCTTCATAAAAAGCTTTTATGGATCCCAAAATCATGGTATTACTACTTACAAAAATAGCAGTAGGTCTATTATCCATTTTCAATATTTGCTTTGTGATTTCATAAGCAGTTTCATATTTATAGTCACCATAAAAAATATATTCCTTCGCTATAGGAATATTATTAGCTTCTAACGCTTTTTCGTATCCTAGCAATCGTTCTTTTGCAGGTCTAGAATTCATATCTCCTGTAATTATAGCAATTTTTGTGTGACCCGCTTCTATTAAAGTAGTTGTTCCAGCATAAGCCCCCTCTATATGATCTATAAAAACTCCACTAAAACCAAGATACTCAACATGCCCATCAATTAAAATTATTGGAATTTCTAAGTTTTTAAGAGCATTTAAGTTTTCACTATTACCTGAATCCTTATAGAAGGTTGGAGTTATGAGGAGTCCTTGAATCCTTTGCTGCTTAAGAACATTAATAGCTTTTAGTTCCTTATCTTTATTCTCATCAGTGTCACAAAGAATTATATTTAGATTATGTTCATCCGCAATTTCAGTAA
>DAVZGU010000574.1:0-1520 GCA_052274215.1 Clostridium sp.
TATAGGTACTGCTCTGCATATATTCTTCCTTTACTATCTAAGGTAATATTTTGGTAATTAAACTCATTTTGAAGGTAAGGTTTACTGATTTTATTTGCAACATCAAAAACATATAAGCCACCAGATGTAGGTGAGTATAGCAAGGTGTTTTTACCTTGCCATGCAAATGATAACTGTGACGCATTGTCCGCTACTTTTATATGCTCCAGTTTATCTGTTGTAACATATAAAACATTATCCTTCATGTATGAAACTTGGCTTTTATCAGGAGATATGAGTGGGTGAGAGAAGGTGCCTCCACTATCTAATGTGATATTCTCATTTTTATCATTTAAGGAGACCAAAAGTAATTCATTTTTCCGTATTACCACAGCATTCATGCTTTTAATGTATGGAGCTTTTTTAATTGTAGTATTCTGTAATGTAAATGTTTCTATGTTCTTTTCGCCTTTGCTGATTTTTGATGCGAAGCCGCTTGTAATACAAATAGTAGTTAGCGATAAGATTGTAATTGCTAGGATTTTTGCCTTTACTTTTAAATTTATCATCTTCTCATACCACCAATCTATCTTTTTATAGATAGCATTCCCTGATTTCTATGAAACAAACTGGAATAAAAAAAAGCCTAAATTATATTATACAATTTAGGCCGTTTTGAATAAATATCTCTTTATATGAGTTTAAATCTTCTTCATGTAGTTGGGCAACATCTGCAAACTTGTATTCCTTATTTAATAAGGAATATTTATTTTGTCCAAATTGATGGAAGGGTAATAGATTTACTTCGGCTACACCCACTTCTTTTAATAGATTACAAAATCCCTGCGCATCTTCCAAATCGTCATTGATACCAGGTATTACGGGGATACGTATAATAACTTCTTTTCCCTTTCTAATTGCAGTTTTTAAATTTAGAATAATTTTTTCATTATAAACATTAGTAGAAGCATAGTGCTTTTGGCTATCATAATGCTTTATGTCAAATAAAAGCAAATCAACATTTTCAATAAAAGCTTGAAAAACCTCTGGCGGAGCATATCCTGTAGTTTCACAGGCGGTATGGATACCTTGCTCTTTTAGCTGTTTTAGTAAAGCGATTGCAAATTCATGTTGCATTAAGACCTCGCCACCGGACAAGGTAACGCCACCACTCGACTCCTCGTAAAATTCTTTATCCTTCATAACCTCTTTCATTACATAATCAAGGCTTCGGTATTCTCCGAAGACGGTGGAGGATTTACTTTCATCAAGGGATAGCTGCGGGCTACCATATTGCGATTCTGGATTGCTGCACCAAAGACATTTTAAGGGGCAGCCTTTAAAAAATACTACTGTGCGGATACCTGGGCCATCGTGAATGCTATATTTTTGTATATTGAAAATGCAAGCAGTTAAATTATTCATTTTAAAACTCCTTATATACTTTCGATTATTAATTTTGTACTAAATTTATACTAGCATAGACATATTTCAAAGTAAAGCATTTATTTCATTAAAAACTATTTTACTTACGAATGAAA
>DAVZGU010000575.1:0-1516 GCA_052274215.1 Clostridium sp.
TTATTGATAGTATAGATTCTATAGTAATAAATATTTTCTTAATATCCCATCAATTAAGTGTTCATTTTTCCAGCTTCACATTATAGCCACAACCTGCCCAAATAATCTATCTCTTTAATAATTCTTACATTTGGTTATGACGAACTATATTTGAAAGACGACATAAAAATGCCGTAAAATTCAATTGAATAATACGGTATTTTCAAGGAATTATTCGGTTTTATTAGTTGTGATGTTTTATAAGAATGTTATGAATTAACATAAGTAATTATTTTATCTATATTCTTCTTTATTGTAAAATCTATTGGCTTGTCATACATGGCTAACATGCCTTTTCCATCAGTTGTTAATTCTTTTTTCATTTTAATCTTCCATTTTAGCAATGTCATAAGTACTTTATCAAAAGGATTTAACTTACTATAGTCAAATCCACCCCTTAAATAAAAGAATTGTATATGTTTCTGTTCCTCAGGAGTGAAATTTTTATTTCTTACTTCACTTATCACCTCTTTACTAGAGGGGGATGCACCGGTTGCAAAAACAACTATTTTTTTATCTTTAAGTTTATCCATGTTTTGTGTTATATACTTTACTCCAATGATACCAACAGCATACAAACTGCCACCGTAAATCACAGTGTCATAGGCTGTGACTATATTTGCATCAACATTTGAAACATCAAAAATATCCGCTGATAACCCCTCAGCAATCCATTCTGCATATTTTTTTGTAAAACCTGTTTTTGATTTATATATTACTACAGTTTTCATTATTTTCACCTCTTATAATATAAATTTTCTCCGTACTATTTTACAATTTCGATTTAACTCTATAGAAATTATAGTATATTTCTACATTACTATATTTCTATAATAGCTATTTTCATTTTTTAATACCATATTATTCAATTTTCAAAGACCATTGTTCGTGCTTTCAATTTCAATAGTTGCATCGTGTAATTCTCATATTCTGTATTGTCCTAATATCTTATCTTCCTCAACATTTAGTGTGATTACACTTTTTTAAATCTAGATTATTTCAATTTATTTTTATATTTTAATACGAACTATTTAGCAAGTTCTTCACATTATTGCTCATAATCTTATAGTTCAACTATGGTTCCCGTACTAAAATATTGCAACCGTTCTCCCAGTTTCTCTTTCAATATCTTATAAGCAGGATCACCAGTACAATGACCAGTATATATATGCTTTACATTCAAATCAAATAATCGTTGTCCTAATGCTCTAACATCTTCCGGTTTTCCACTCATAGATTTGTCGCCTGTAATTCCCATTAAATGAAAGCCACCGATTATAGCCAAAACTTCCTTTCCATGGAACGTTTCCATTACCTCTTCAATAATATTATCAACGCCACCGTGACAGCAACTATTTAGAATAACTAAACCGTTATCTATTTCAAACACCAAACTTTGTTCATGTGCAAAATCATCTGGGGCAAATCCTTTTTCTGTTTTTCGATACATATGTGCTTTCTTTCCCCGTGCTGCTAG
>DAVZGU010000576.1:0-1508 GCA_052274215.1 Clostridium sp.
ACTCTTCTAAATTAGAAAATAGGTTTGGACATGGTGAAATAGCTAATACTTTAGGTTATAGAATTATTGAAAAGTTAGAAGCTGAGGTTAATAAATATAATGATCCTCACTGCAATATATCAAAAGGTAGATATCTGTTACATGCTCAAGTAGGTATTGATTCTGATATGGGAATAAGTCCAGGATGCAGGATTCCAATTGGAGATGAACCTGAGCTTTTGCAGCATATAGTAGAGGCGGCTAAATTTCATAAGTTCTTTCCCTCAGGAATAGGCGATATATTTAATTTTGATAGTACGGTTAAAAGTAATCCGGAGTATGTGCTTGATATTATCAAGGGTGCTTTTAAAAAACAAATGAGATATTTTTCAGCATATTCTACTGATTGTGATGTAATAAGAATTACTGGATATCTTGTTAAAAGATCAGAAATGAAAAAATTACAAGAGGGGCATCAGGTGTTACAGGATACAGTAGCATTAGGACTTGGGGCAGTTCTGAATCAAAAGGTACTGGAAAGAAAGGTAAGAAAAAATGATTAAGGGATTAGTTAACCGAATTATTCCCTTTAGCTCGGTGGATGGACCGGGAAATAGGACTGCCATATTCTTGCAAGGATGTAATTTTAACTGCTCTTATTGTCATAATCCAGAGACTATAAATATTTGTAATAGTTGCGGGGAATGCATAGAGGCTTGCCATTATAATGCATTACAATTTAAGTCTTCTAATGTAGTATGGGATAAAGTAGCCTGTAGTAAATGTGATGAATGTATAAAGTTTTGCAAAAGGAATAGTTCCCCTAAAGCACAAAGTATGACTGTAGAAGAAGTCGTACGCGAGATAGAGAAGAATAAAGTTTTTATCTCTGGAATTACAGTATCAGGTGGTGAGTGCACCCTGCAAAGTGAGTTTTTAACGCATTTATTTAGAGAAGTTAAAAAAATGAATTTAACATGCTTTGTGGATACCAATGGTTCAGTGCCTTTATGGGAACATAAGGAGCTAGTTGATGTAATGGATATGGCAATGGTAGATATAAAATCTTATAATAATGAGGAACATAAGAGACTTACGGGTATGGGAAATGCTATTGTTATAGAAAATGTAAAATATTTAGCTAAGTTAAATAAAATTTATGAAATTAGAACGGTTATTGTACCAGAAGTTTTAGAGAATCACAATAATGTAGATGAAATTAGCAAGTTCATTGCGCTATTAAACCCAGATATAAGATATAAACTTATAAAATATAGGCAAATGGGTGTACGATCTGAAATTATAAACAGTTACACTCCTAAGGAGGAAATTATGAAGGAATTAGGAGAGATAGCGACATATAATGGTTGCAGAAATGTAGTTATAGTATAGTAATTATTAAAAACCTCACAAAATGTGAGGTTTTTAGTTTATAGAGTTCTCATTTTCATAGTGAACTACGACCAGCATTCGACATTGACCTAGTCGTAGTAGCATGGTAATATATTCTTATTAGGCGATTATATGGA
>DAVZGU010000577.1:0-1507 GCA_052274215.1 Clostridium sp.
TATATAACGGAGTACAAGTACAATCAACTATTGTTGACTCAAGACCTACTTCACTCTTATCTCCACCTAGAATATACTCTATTTTTCCATTTAAATCTTCGATACAACTTTCTACATCAGTTGGACTGGGTCTACCAGATATATTAGCTGATGGGGCTGCAATAGGCGTTCCAGCTGCTTCAATAAGTTTTCTTGCAATGAGATTCGCTGGCATACGTATACCTACAGTATTGAGTCCCGCACTTGTAGTTATAGGAATCAAATCAGACTTATTAAAAATAAGTGTTATTGGTCCAGGCCAGTATCTATTCATAATTTCTTTGGCTATATATGGTATTTCTTTAACTAAATGCTCTATATTAAAATCTGCTACATGCACAATAAGAGGATTATCCTGCGGTCTCCCCTTAGCTTTAAAAATTTTTTCTACAGCATTCTTATCTAATGCATTCGCACCAAGACCATAAACTGTTTCCGTAGGAAAAACAACTAATCCACCTTCAGCTATTACGAGCCCAGCCTCATTAATTATATTTTGTTCAATATTATTTTCATCTATTATTGTTATCTTCGTTTTCATCCTTACACCTCTTAATTAAATCATCTCTTGCAGAGCTGTTAAATCATCTCTTGCAGAGCTGTTAAATCATCACCTGAAATGTCGTTAAAGCACATTAGTCACTATTAACCCAACTATTATCCCCAAAAGTATTCCCAATGTGCTTGTAATTCCTGACCAAAGCTTTTTAGACTGTGGAATCATCTCTCCGTAAATCACATATAACATAACACCTGATGCAAATGCTAGAGCACCACCTAATATATTTACAGATATGCTCCCAATATAAATCCCTATCCAAGCGCCAATTGCAGTAGGCAAAGCTGTTAAAAATGCATAAAATAATATTTTCCTGCTTTTTGTCCCCGAAAGCATTAGAGGCGCTGCCACAGCTAGCCCCTCAGGCACATCATGTATTGCAATTATAAGGCTCATTTTAAGTCCTAAGTTTTCCCCATTAACAAACCCAAACCCCATTATTAGGCCTTCCGGAAAATTATGAATCATTATTCCAATAGCAACCATAAAAGCCACCTTTGTATATTGAGAATTTGCATTGCCACTTAAATTGCTGATTTTGTCTATTATTACTACAATAATAATGCCTAGGATTAAAAATAATAAGGTTCCTAGCAATCCTGTTTTTTCTGTGGCTTCTGGAATAAGTTCAAAAACTACAATAGAAAGCATAAGTCCTGATGAAAATCCTATAATATTTCCTAAGAATTTTCGTGAAGGTTTGTTCATAACAACACCTAAAAATGCCCCTGCCATAGTACCAATCAAAGCTATTACTCCTGAAAATATGATTATCAAAACAATACTACTATTCAAATTTATACCCCCACTTTTATAGAATTATAATCATATATGCTACAATTCCATATGAGAATAAAGTATAGAAGCATTTAGCTTTATGCTTATTTCCCTATACACTAATTTTATTTG
>DAVZGU010000578.1:0-1501 GCA_052274215.1 Clostridium sp.
ATTAGTATGAAAGTTTGCCATATAATTTTCAGCATGTACACCTACATCAGTTCGCACGCAGCCTGTAACCTCTATAGGTTCTCCTGCCATTTTAGATAATGCACCTTCTAGCTTACCTTGAACCGTTAAATCGTTATCTGATTGTTTTTGCCATCCTTTATATCTACTTCCATCATATTCTAATATCATTTTTAAATTTCTCATATATATCCGCCTTTAACTTTTTTGATTATTCATGTTTTAATTTTACCCAATGAACATTTTAATTATAACTTTTCTATTAAAATAAAGCTAATATATTTATCATTATTTTTAGATAGGGTAATTTATTCATGGAATGATTTAATTTCATATACCCTAGTTTCATAAGGTCTTAATTTTATATTCACACTAGCGGCGTAACCTTCCACCACATAATTTGATAGCAATAGTTTAGCCTTTTCATAATGGATATGCTTTGGAAATTCAAATATTGGTTCATTTCCAAAGAAATTAACTATGATTAAGATCATCTCCCCCTCTAATTGTCTTAGATATGCATATATTTCCTCATCTTCTCTATTAATTTCCTCAAAGCTTCCATATACCAATACAGCCTTGTTTTTTCTTAAAGCTATCAATTTTTTATAATAATTTAGTATTGAATCTGAGTCTTCTATTTGTTCCTCCACATTAATTTTTCTATAATTTGAATTAAGTTTTATCCAGGGGGTGCCAGTAGTAAACCCTGCATTTTCACTACTATTCCACTGCATTGGTGTTCTTGAGTTATCCCGTGACATATAGCGTAGTCCCTTTAGATAGTTTTCTTCACTCACTAACCCACCCTTAACTAAATCTTTGTGTTTATTAAACACAGCCACATCTCTATAATCTTCTAATTTAAAGTCCCAAGCATTGGTCATTCCTATTTCATCTCCATAATAAATAAAGGGAGTTCCCTTTTGAGTCAATTGAAGACAAGCTAACATTTTTGCAGATTCTTTTAAATAGTTCTTCTCTTCTCCTAGTCTTGATATAGTTCTTGTAGTGTCATGGTTCGAGTAAAATAAAGGGCACCAACCTTCTTCTTCAGGCCTTACCTGCCATCCACTCATATTTTCCTTTATATCTTTTATTAAGTTTATAGGTTTCCTTTCCCAATCAGTTTCCCCTCTACCCACACTATGCATATCAAAATGGAAGGTAAAGTCTAATTCATTTTTATCTTTTCCCGTATAAACATGGGCATTTTTATAGTTTACTCCACCCGTTTCACCAATTACTACATGATACCCAGTGTTAAATACCTCTTTTCTTAATTCTTTTAAATAATCATGAACTTCAGGTAGATTTTGTACATATTTTATAAAATCACCATATACATGACCGTCTTCTATTATTCCATCTGGAAAGGAATGATCTTTTCCGAGATGATTAATAGCATCCATTCTAAATCCATCTACCCCTTTTTCTATCCAGTACTTTATCATGTTCTTTATTTCTTCTCTTAATTTTTCAT
>DAVZGU010000579.1:0-1494 GCA_052274215.1 Clostridium sp.
AATTTATTTAAGACAACCAAGAGGTTCTTTATGCATTAATCTATTTTCTAGCTCAATCATAATGTTTCAATAATTAATTATGATGGTAAAGAATATAGTTTTTATGAACTATTAAAATTAGAAAATTCAAATTAAGCATATTTCTATATTTTCAGGCTAAATAATATGGCATGTAAGCAATTTAAAAAGGAGAAAAAAATGAATACACTCAAAAAGTATTCTGGATATTTTACTATTACAGAATGTGTTGATTTCATCTTATAAAATGTAATTATAAATTTTAAAGCAGCCACTATTAGGCATCACTTATATACAGTTCAGCATAGGTATCAGTTTAATCTAAAGCATCCCTCCCAATATTAAATATCCTCCCCATTACCTCTCTAGGCCTCCTACCAAATTCACCCTTACTAAAACCATAAGACCTTCCATTATTCTCTATCCTAATTCCCTAATCCTCCATAAATACCTTCATGCCCTCAACAGAAAACCCCTTAATTCTACTATCCTTATCTAACTTTTCCCCAATCTCTGTTTCAGTTAAAAAACTTATCCTTTTAAGCTCCTGCCACAATCTATATTCTTCTTTAGATTTTATGCAAAGCTCTGTAACTATAGCCGCATTATGAAGTAAATACTCCGTGGTATAAATCAACCTTCGAACTTGATATCCCTTTACTTCAATTTTTCTATGAAGCTGATTCCATTCATCAATTTTAAAAATATAATAGTCCTCCTGCGAATCACTAGGTATTTCTTTTATAGCATTTCTCTTCACAACTTTAATATCTACTACCTTCCCGTAATAAGTTACACCAGCTTCCCCCGCAAATTGCTTCTTTGACTGCGCTAAAGCTACAAATTTAATATTGTGCTCAGCTAAATTTACATTGCTGCATTTAGTGTGATAAAACTTACCTTTTAGGTTTACCTCAAGTTGCTCTTTATTTCTTAAAGATCCTACAAGAACTGTTCTATCTTTAAAGTATTCGGCTTTTATGTAATTCTCTCTTCCTATGGGTTCAAGTGACCTTTCAAATGTTGAGTAAGAAGATTCATTTATCAGCTTATCTAAAAACTCTTCCATGAGTCCTGTAGTTGAAGGAAGAAAAGGAATGCCACCTATATTTACTTCTTCTATACTCTTATAAAAGTCATGATTTTCGTATTCTTTCTCATCCTTATATGGAAATAGTACAAAGGCTCCAAAAACACAATTATCATAGGCCCCTGTTTTATTATTTTTAAATACTATGGCATCTCTATACCTGTGCATAGTATTTATGTCCTCTTCCTTAGGTCCAATACCACCATAACTTTTCTGGTACTGCGTTGATGTATCTATTTTATACTTTGCGTCAAATACAAACTCATAAGCCTTATCACTACCAAGTTTATCTATAGATAACATATTATCAGGCTTTTGCGTTATTGTTTTACTACCTTCATTTTTAGAATTTGAGTTACTTGATTTAAATGCGTTATAACACACCT
>DAVZGU010000580.1:0-1458 GCA_052274215.1 Clostridium sp.
AGAAGGTTTTAAATTATTAGGTGGGGATGAGTTTTTAAAAAAGTTAATACCAAAAAATAGCAAAGTGCTTTTAAAACCTAATATGTTAAGTGTTGAGAGTAAAGGATCACCAGTAGTAACGCATTATGCTGTTTTTGAAGCAGTAATTAGAATTATTAGGGAATATTCTACTTACATTAGCTTTGGTGATTCGCCTGGGTTCGGAGATTCAAGAAAAGCAGCAGAAAAATCTGGTCTTATGGAAGTTGCTGATAAATACGGAGTTAGTTTTGAGGATTTTAAAGAGTCAGTACATATTAAATTAGATAATTCTATTTTGTGTAAGTCCTGGGATATTGCTAAAGCTGCTTATGAGGCAGACGTAGTTATATCACTGCCAAAACTTAAAACACATGCTATGGCATATTATACAGGTGCTGTAAAGAATCAATTTGGTTGTATACCAGGAACGCAAAAAGCAACTTGGCATACAAGAATGCCTGATGCAAATAATTTTTGCAAGATGCTTTTGGATTTGAATACGGCTGTTGGGACTAATTTTGCTATTTTAGACGGTATAATCGCTATGGAAGGTAATGGACCTAAAAGTGGACAGCCATATAAAATGAATACTTTAATTATGGGACAAAGTTTAACAGCTGTAGATTCCACTGCAGTTAGGCTTATAGGTTATGATAATCCTTTGGATACACCTGTTTTAAAAGAGGCATATGATAGCAAATGGGGCGTAGTACTTTCAAAGGATATAAACATACTTGGTGAAGATTTAGAATCTATGAAAGCAAAAGATTTTAAGCTATGTAGGAAGGGAGGTAACTTCTATTTTATAAACCCAGGAGTAACTAATTTTCTAAGAGAAATGATAGCACCAAATCCAACCCTAATTAAAGAAAAATGTATAGGGTGTGGAAGGTGTGCTGAGGTATGTCCAGAGAAGCCGGCGGCGATTGAGATGGTACTACAAGGGGATATATTAAACCCTAAATGGAATATGCATGAATGTATTAGATGTTTTTGTTGTCAGGAACTATGCCCGGTTGGTGCAATTGAAACAAAATATTCAAGGTTAGGTAAATTACTAAAATTAGATAAGAGGTGATTTTTTATGAAAAGAAAAAAGACCATAGCTATCATTATAGGAATAATAGTAATACTTATAGCTTTCTTAGGTAACATAATTAATTTAGCTATAAACATACAGTGGTTTAAGGAAGTGGGATATTTATCAGTATATTTTACTAAATTAACATCAATTTTAAAGTTAATGGTGCCAGTTTTTATAGTGAGTTATGTTGCAATATGGATGTATTATAAAACATTTAAAAGTAGCATTTTAAGATGGAAAAAAGTTGTTGAAGTAAATAAAAATAAAGAAAGATTAGAACACAAAGTTATCATATTTATAAATATTATAATCTCTTTTATAATTTCGATTACATTTGCTTCTAACTATTGGTA
>DAVZGU010000581.1:0-1316 GCA_052274215.1 Clostridium sp.
TTTATAGTTTTACATAAAAATGGTGGAGATAGGGGGAGTCGAACCCCCGACCTTCTACATGCGAAGCAGACGCGCTCCCAACTGCGCTATATCCCCGTAAAAAAATGCACTGTTTCTGTTACTAACAATTATATCACTATTTAGGATTGATTTCCATGATGTTAAAAAAAAAGATGAGTTATTTATAAGCCACATTCTATATTCTATAGGAGTGTGGTTGTTTTATAGTATAATACTATTAGGTCATATGAGCCATGGTAAAGTATATTAAATACAGTTGAAACTATTGAAAGGAGATAGATTATATGTACAGGGTATTATTAGTTGAAGATGATAGTTCAATATCTGAATTGTTGGCAAATCATATAGAAAAATATGGAATTGAATGTTTAATATGTACTGATTTTGATAATGTTTCTGAAGAATTTATAAAATTTAATCCCCACCTTGTATTAATGGATGTTAATTTACCGAAATATGACGGCTTTTACTGGTGCAGAAAATTAAGGCAAATATCAAAATGCCCTATTATATTTATTTCAGCAAGACTCGGTGATATAGATCAAGTATATGCAATGGAAAATGGTGCTGATGATTATATTACAAAGCCATTTTCATTTGATATTGTTTTAGCAAAAATAAATGCAAATTTAAGAAGAGTATACGGAGATTATGCGAAAGACCAACAGGAACGAATACTGATAAAGGGAAGTTTAATATTTTATCTTGAAAGTCTTATTCTTCAGAATAATGATAAAAAAGTAACGCTTACAAAAAAGGAAGGAACTCTTACAGCAGCTTTGATGGAAAACTTTCCAAATGTTTTAAGTCGCGAGAAATTACTCGCGAAGCTTTGGGATGATGAAAGTTTTGTTGAGGAGAATACACTAAATGTTAATGTTGCTAGACTTCGCAAAAAATTTGAAGAAATTCATGCGAAAGTAGAAATCGAAGCAGTCCGAGGACTAGGCTATCGTCTAATTGAGGTGTAGAATGAAATTATTTTTAAAAGATATTATGGGATTCGTAATACTTTATATGTTAAGCTTTATAGCTTTAGTATTTCTTTATAATGAATTGGATGGGTTTAAGGGAAATAAGGGTTACTTCATATTTTTGAATTTATTTTTACTTTTTTGTTTCTTAATATATAGATATATTTCAAATAGCCAGTTTTATAAAAAGCTTTCGAAAAAGCCAGAACAGCTTGAAGATATACTAATTCAAAATTCTCATTCAGAATTAGAAAAGGCTTTTTCAAAGAACATGCAAGAATATATGAGAATTTACAACAGTGAGATAAATGGTTTGAAAAA
>DAVZGU010000582.1:0-1280 GCA_052274215.1 Clostridium sp.
AATAGAATCAAACAACATATTCCAGGTGAGGACTTATTCTCCCAATATAGAGAGGGAAAGAAGACTTTAGTCCTTGGGACTAAGAAGAGTTTAAAGTTTCAATCTTGTAAACCATCAGCCCATTATCAACTCCCTTTAGTATCAGGATGTATGGGGGAATGTGAGTACTGCTATTTAAATACTCAGCTAGGAGATAAGCCTTTTGTAAAAGTTCATGTTAATATAGATGATATTCTAAAGCAAACTCAGAAATATATAGATGAAAGGTTACCTGACATAACTATATTTGAGGGAGCCGCCACATCTGACCCTATACCTGTAGAACCTTATACCCATTCTTTAGAGAAAGTTATAAAATTCTTCGGTAATAGCGAAAATGCTAGATTTAGATTTGTAACAAAGTACAATGATATTGACTCCTTGCTTAATATAGAACACAATGGTCATACAGAAATAAGGTTTAGTATTAATACATCTAGGGTTATAGATCAATACGAGCACTTTACAGCTTCTCGTGACAAAAGAATAGAAGCCAGCATTAAGGTTGCAAAATCTGGATATCCTATGGGATTTTTAATTGCTCCTATATTTATCTATCCTAATTGGAAAGAAGAGTATCATGATTTACTATTAGAATTAAGCAGTAAGCTTCCAGATGATTTGAAATTCCCAGTAACTTTTGAAATTATTTCTCACCGTTATACCACAATAGCTAAAAATAGAATACTTCAGGTATTTCCTGAAAGTAGTTTACCTATGAATGATGAACACCGTAAGTTCAAATATGGACAATTTGGATATGGAAAATATGTATATCGAAAAGAAAGCCTAGATGAAATAAAACAATTTTTCATAAAAGAAATAGAAGAACTATTTAAAAATAAAGAAGTTAAATATATTATATGAGTGTTTCTATTATAGTTAAACACAATAATGGGTACAGCCTACATACGAGTATTGTTAATACATGTATGTAGGCTGTACTCCAATAACCGTTAAGTTAAGAAGACTGGATTTGTGAATATTAAATTAAATTAAATTACCTTAGTTCATATAGTGGCATGCTGAATTAAAAACTCATTGCACATTACTTTTATGCAGTGGGTTTTTAATAAATAATGATAGCTAAATCGAATATGGTGTGAATTGAGATTAAATCTACTTAATATTCTTTCTCATATACAAGTACACAGGCAACCCTAGTAATGTTATAATTATTCCATAGATTGCATTGGAGGAATCTGTTATAAGAGTACTTACAAGTATAAATACACCTCCTG
>DAVZGU010000583.1:0-1228 GCA_052274215.1 Clostridium sp.
AAAAGGTATTGTTTCTTCAGTTGCTATATCTTTAGGTTTATATATTTTATCTATTACTGTGGAATTAATAGTAATTAAAACACCTCAAATATCTTTTTTGAAAGACAATTTCTTCTATCATGACATAATGGATATTTTATTTTGGCAAATGACATTTTGCACCGGATATATAACTGCAAAGTTTAAGGTATTTAATTATATAAATAAACAGATAATCAGAAAAGGATTAGATAAAAATGCATTTTATATTGCCATAATTTTAGTCATCATATGGATTAGAATTGAGTTTTCATCCATATGTGAAATTATTGGAAAAGGTAACTCTACATATATTGATTTTATATTAGCACCGATCTTCATATTAATTTGCACAAATCTTATCTACCGTATCAAGGGTAAAAATATTTTTTTAGTTTTAGGGAAAAATTCCACAAACATATGGTTAACGCATACTTTCTTTTGTTTTTATTACTTTCAAAGAGTAGTATTCTTTCCGAAGTTATCTATATTGATTTTAATCTGGCTAGCTGCTTTAAGTATTGCTGCATCATCACTTATTAATTTCGTAATAAAATCATCAGAAGCGTTTTTAAAACAAATGGGGGAATATAAGTGCAACAATTAGAAGAAAAATCAAAAGTGACACAAATGGAGCCTGATCCTGAATATAAGAAAAACTTGGGATATTTTATAATCAAAAGAATAATTGATATTATAGGAGCTTTAAGCGGACTTATATTAATAAGTCCGGTGATGATTATTGTTGCTATTTGGATAAAGATAGATTCAAAGGGACCTGTTTTTTTTGTTCAAAATAGAGTTGGACGAGATGGCAAGAAATTTATGATGTACAAATTTAGGTCTATGTGTACTGATGCAGAAGGTCTTCTAGGTAAACTTAAAGATGAAAATGAGATGTCAGGACCTATGTTTAAAATGAAAGATGATCCTAGAATAACAAAGGTTGGTAAGTTTGCGCGAAGGACAAGCATAGATGAACTCCCACAACTCTTTAACATATTAAAAGGCGACATGTCCTTAGTTGGACCAAGACCAAGTCTGCCCAAAGAAGTAGTACAGTTTACACCTTTTCAAAAGCAAAGATTAATTGCAAAACCAGGCTTAACTTGTTACTGGCAGGTTAGGGGTAGAAGCGATGTTAGTTTTAAAGAGTGGATGGAAATGGATGTTGAGTACATAGCAGAAAGAAATACATGGATAGATATAA
>DAVZGU010000584.1:0-1227 GCA_052274215.1 Clostridium sp.
CGCCTTCAGGAGTTTTAAATGACATAGATAAAATATGTAATTTATTAAAGAAAAAGGGTATATTGACGGTGGTAGATAGTGTAGCGGCTATGGGTGGAGAAGATATAAGGGTAGATGAATGGAAAATAGATATAGCATTAGGTGCTTCACAGAAATGCGTTTCTGCTCCAGCAGGGCTCACTTTTTTAAGTATCAGTGAAGATGCATTTAAATTAATGAAGCAGAGAAAAAAACCAATAGCTTCTTACTATTGTAATTTACTTATATGGAAGGATTACTACGAAAACAAATGGTTTCCATATACACCGCCAATAAGTGACATCGTTGGACTAAGACAGGCTATTGATAATATACTAGAGGATAAAGAGATAATTTCGAGGCATAATTCTATTGGTAAAGCTACAAGAAAAGCTGTAATGGAAGCAGGCCTTAATTTATATATTGAAGAGGGATATTCTAATACAGTAACAGTTATAGAAATACCTGAGGCTATAAATGATAAAGAACTATTAAAACATATGGTTGACGAATTTAACGTATTTATAGCTGGCTCATTTGGATATCTACAGGGGAAAGTAATAAGAATAGGACATATGGGAGAAAATGCGAAAAAGGATAAAGTGGCATATACTTTACTTGCATTACAACACTCATTAAGAGCACTAGGTTTTGAGTGTGAAAAAAATATGGCTGAAGTTTTTTTAAATGAAGTATAATTAAATAATCCATTTTTAAAACAAACATAAATGATAAGTATAAGATGTAGAATAAATTATAAGCCGGTGAGGAATCATCGGCTGAACTAAAGTCAAACCATAAAAATTCTAATATCTATATTCTAGATCTAATGATGTTCCAAAACTGGGAGTAGATATTGAAGAGGGGGATTAGCCTATATTAATTTGAATATGAAAATGATGCTATTGTATATGGCTTAATGGCATTAAAAGATTAAATACAATGTAATTTGAGTACGTTATAGACAAAACAAAGTATACTAATCCTAGTGTATCAGTGTGAAAAAACCTTGATAATTAGTAGTATAATGAAGAATGTTGAGTATAATTGCCATATTTAGCGAATTGGAGTGAATGTGTAATATGTGTATATGATAGAATACTCCTTGTCGTCGCGAATGAGTAACGATAAAGGTAAAGATTGATAAGTTAACATTTAACACTTTAAAAATACATTTTAAAAATGTTGAAAAAGTTGTTGACAAAACAA
>DAVZGU010000585.1:0-1117 GCA_052274215.1 Clostridium sp.
CACTTGCATTCTTTAATGGTAAACGATTTGTCCCATTCGTTGTTATAGCAGGCTCCAGCGTTGTTGTACTTATATTTGTTATAGTTTGGCCATTTGCTCAATCAGTTATAAATGGATTTGGCAAATGGATTGCAACATCACAAAATACTGCACCATTTATTTCACCCTTTATATATGGTACACTTGAGCGTCTATTACTACCTTTTGGACTTCATCATATGATTACAATACCAATAAACTATACAGATCTTGGTGGAGCATATAAAGTATTAACTGGGGCTAATGCAGGTAATCTCATACTTGGGCAAGATCCACTTTGGCTTGCATGGGTTACTGACTTAGGTAACTTAAAATCATCTGGAGATATGGGTGCATACAATAACTTACTTGCAACAGTTCATCCAGCACGTTTTAAAGTTGGCCAAATGATTGGCGGAGCTGGCTCCTTAATGGGTGTTGCGCTTGCTATGTATAAAAGTGTAGCTAAGGAAAAACGAGCAAAATATAAATCGGTATTTTTTTCAGCAGCTATTGCAGTTTTCTTAACGGGTGTTACTGAACCATTAGAATTCATGTTTATGTTTGTTTCACCAATATTATATGGTACTTATGCAGTTATGCAAGGATTTGCATTTATGTGTGCGGACATATTTAATCTGCGAGTTCACAGTTTTGGTGTTATAGAGCTTGTAGCACGTATACCGATGATTGTAAAAGCAGGGATTATAGGTGATCTTATAAGATATGTACTAGTGACGGTCGTATTTTTCTGCATAAATTATGTTGTATCTAAATTTATGATCAAGAAATTTAATATAGCGACTCCAGGCCGTAACGGTAATGAAATTGATATGGAAGATAGTTCAACAGATTCTACTGTAAATCAAAAAGTTGATGTTAGTAAAAAAGGAAGCCAAGCCGCAACCATTATTGAATTACTTGGAGGAAACGAAAATATTGTAGATGTGGACGCATGTATGACCCGTCTTCGTGTAACAGTTAAAGATAATTTATTAGTAAAGGAAGAAAAGGAATGGAAAAAAAATCAGGCTTTAGCTTTAATAATTAAAGGTAAAGGGATACAGGCTATATATGGACCAAAGGCAGATGTTTTAAA
>DAVZGU010000586.1:0-1070 GCA_052274215.1 Clostridium sp.
GTATATAAATACCAATCAAATACCATATTATGTAAAATACCTTTCAGTACATGACACGGATGCTACCACTACCCCTATACGAAAGATACGACAAAAACTAAATCTAAAATTGTTCTACATTAGCTTTATAAATTGGAATTTGATGAATTTCGAATTGTGATCCTTTACGTAGCTATTTTTTTTTAACAGGAATATAAATTTCACTGTAGTAGTTTTCGTCTTGATTACCTTCCGGATAATCAGCCGTATTGGTGTACATTTCAATATTATAACCTGCTACAATTTAATAATCACTGCAATTAGGCAGCCATTCCGAGAAGATTTTTCTGTTCACATCTTGCAGAGTTTTCGGCATTGTGCTCTTGCAAGGAAAAACAGCCCATGTGTGTTTAGGAATAATCTTTGTAACAAAACCATTAGATGTTTCTATGGACGGATTATAATTGTCTGCATCAAATATTCGAACTCATCTGAACCCATGCTCTCATCTATGCTTACTCCTTACATTTCGCATACAAATTTTCCATTTACTGTTTGATAATGCTCTGTCCAAAACTGTGGAATTTCTGTAGTTGCACTATCATATTTAAATACCTTTAATACGCCCATGACAGTAAATGAATCTTTTTTAACAATTTTGTAATCCATAATATAACCGCCTTCCAATTAAAATTTGATTTTCAACGGAGCAAACGATTTAATCATTGCTCCATCTTTTCGAACAGCAGTAGGTGTGCCACCATGAAATTAAATAAAAGCTTTTGTGAAACTATCTGGTGAGGCATAGCCATATTTCAGTGCAATATTAATGATTTTTTCATCAGTAGAAACAAGCTCACTGCTGGCAAGGGTAAGCCTGCGTTGTCTGATGTACTCTCCGACCGTAAAACCACAAAGCATTGCCAAGCCTTTTTGGAAATAGAACGGAGACATAAGTACTTTTTTTGCAATATTTTTTATTGCGATTTCTTCAGTGATATTCTCCTCAATATAATTGATAGCTTCACCGATGTTCATATTGTACCCTAAAATGGGAATGAAACGCTATATGGTAATGCTGCTGGGAAAGA
>DAVZGU010000587.1:0-1022 GCA_052274215.1 Clostridium sp.
ACCATTCTCTTCTTTATGAAATCACCTTTTGCATATGGGAACAAAGAATAACCCCAGAAAGTTTGTATGTTATCAGGTTGATTAAGAAAATGTGGTTGATTATGCACTACTATTGTCATGAGCCATGCAGAATCCTTAAATGTCATATGAGCACCAGTTCCTGGTTGATTTCCTGAGAATTCTATTATTTTTTTATACATTGTTGGGTCTTTAAGGGTAACTGTGAAAGACTGCCACATTGATTCTTCAACGCGTTCATCAAAGACTTGAGGTTTACCAAACTCAGGACGACCGCTCGCAATTTTCTCCCAAAGATCCCATGCTCCACCTACGCTTTTGTCGTTAATCTTTGCGGGTGTAGTCATTGATCCAAGGCTGGTACCAGCTGTTAACGAACCGATAGTAGCAAAGGCAAGGTCTCCCTCTCCCACTTCTATTCTAGTTTCTTTTCCGTTTTTTTCGCATTTGAATGCTGTAACCGTAGTTTCAGTATCTGATGGTTTAAATTCAAAATCAGTTACTCTGCAATCTAATTCAAAATTAACACCTTGTGCTTCTAACCATTTTGTCATAGGTAATAACATTGAATCATATTGATTATATGGTGTACGACGTATTCCAGACAAATCACTTAGACGTGGTAATTCTTGAATAAATCTATGAAGATATCTCTTTAATTCTTTAGCACTGTGCCAAGTTTCAAATGCAAAGAGTGTAGTCCACTGAAGCCAGAAGTTTGATTTAAAAAATGGTTCTGGGAAACATTCTCTAATCGTTTTTGTTCCCAAAGAATCTTCAGAATTAATCATTATATCCATTAATGCCATTCTATCAGCGCGAACAAGTCCCAAAGCTGATACATCAGTTATTTTAGCATCATTATCTATTAATCTAGCTTTTGCATGGGTATGAATTTTTTTATTAAAAGCATTAAATTCATCAAGTATTGAAACTTTAGGATCAGTTAATGAAGGAATGCTTTCCATTACTCCAAAAGTACAAGCATAAGCTTCCCTATCAAA